>JAUVCP010000133.1 GCA_030590765.1 Flavobacteriaceae bacterium
TTTATTTTTTTTACAATTATTACGGAATTGGTTCCTCCAAATCCAAAAGAATTCGACAAAAATACATCAATATTTTTATCTAGTGTTTGTTTTACCAAATTTAATTTTCCTGAATGTTCATCTGTTTCCTCTAGGTTGATATTTGGTGCAATAAATGAGTTTTCCATCATAAGCATAGAGTAAATAATTTCACTCGCTCCTGCCATCCAGCATTCATGACCCGTCATTGATTTTGTAGAACTTACATAGGGTTTATTGCCAAAAACTCCATGAATAGCTTTTGCTTCATTTTGGTCTCCAACTGGTGTTGAGGTCGCATGAGCATTGATATAATCTATTTCTTCGGGTTTTAACCCGGCCTGTTTTAGTGCCTTTTTCAAAGCCCGTGTTGGCCCATCAACATTTGGAGTTGAAATATGTTCGCCATTAGACGAAAATCCATGCCCAACGATCTCACCTAAAATTGGAGCACCACGTTTTATTGCAGACTCATAACTTTCTAAAATCAAAGAAGCCGCTCCACCACTGGGTATCAATCCATCTCTGTTTTTATCAAATGGTCTTGAAGCTTTTGATGGATTGTCTTCATTTATAGAAAACACACCCAATCCGTCAAACGTTGCCATTGCATATTTATTAATTTCCTGTGCACCACCACAAATAATTGTATCCTGTAATCCGCTTTTGATCAGGTGATAACCTAAACCAACAGATTGTGATCCACTGGCACAAGCTGCACTTATAGTTAAATTAATTCCTTTTAACTTAAAGATCGTTGCCAGATTCATAGTAACCGTACAATTCATTGATTTAAAAATAGCACCTGAACCTACTAATGTTGTATCCTTTTTCTCCCTAACCTTATCAATTGATTCAACTACCGATTGAGAAGTACTATCATTTCCATAAAGTATTCCAATTTCATTATCAATTAAAAACTGATCATCAATTTTTGCGTTTTTTAAAGCCTCAACAGTAGCCACGTAAGCAAATTGAGCTTCTTGCCCCATGCTAATTCTTTGCCTCCTGCTCAATGATTTTTTGATATCCGGATCTTTAACCATTCCTGTTAAACCCGATCTGTAACCAAACTCCTTACGTTCTGCATCATATATTATTCCAGATTTCCCTTTATATAAGGATTCTTTTACCTCATTTAAGTTTTCACCTAAACAAGAATATATTCCCATTCCAGTAATAACAACTCTTCTCATTTTTAATTAAGAATAAATTCCACCGTTAATATTTATAATTTCACCTGTAATATAAGATGCTTTTTTTGATACCAAAAAAGAAACCAGATCTGCAACTTCCTCAGCCTCTCCAAATCTGTTTACAGGAATCATTTTTTTCAATTCTGCTTCATCTAAATCAGCTGTCATATCCGATTTAATAAAACCTGGAGCAACTGCATTCACAGTTATTTTACGTTTTGCTACTTCTTGTGCTAAAGCCTTTGTTGCAGCTACAATAGCTCCTTTGGCTGCAGAATAATTTACCTGACCGGCAGTTCCTTTAACACCCGATACTGAAACAATATTCACAATTCTTCCATATCGATTTCTTAGCAACTTCTGCATTAATGTGTTGGTAACATTATAAAAGCCATTCAAACTGGTATTGATCACCCTATCCCAATCTTCTTTTGGCATCCACATAAACAAACCATCTTTAGTAATTCCTGCGTTATTTACAATTACCTCAATTATGGATTTTGGATTTTTTTCAAACCATAAATCCAAACTATTTTTAACATCATCAAAATCAGCAACATCAAACGGAAGTAATTCTCCACTTCCTCCCTGCTCTTCTACCAGTTTTAATGTTTGTTCTGCTTCCTTTTTATTAGATCGATAATTGATCAATATATGATAATCTGATTCCTGTGCTAATTTTACACAAATTGCTCTTCCAATACCACGTGATCCTCCTGTAATTAAAGCACTCTTCATTAAACTATATTATTTATTAACATCAACAAAGCTTTCTGCATTTGTATACCAGGTGTCATTTAATAATTCACCTTTTGTATTTAGAAAACCCCAACCTTTTTTACTTTTTACTCTAGCCAATCCGTTATTAAAACCTATGGTTTGTTTTTCAAAAAAGTTAAATGAATTTGCAGAAATACCATATACATCTTCAATTACTAACTCACCTTTTTTATTTATAAAGCCCCATGCTTTTTTAACTTTTACAGGAGCTAATCCATCATCACTAAATATTTCGGCATCTTTAAATTTTTCATCAATTTTCCAGTTTCCCGATTCATCAATATAACCCCATAATTTACCACCCATTGCAGGGGCTAATCCTTTATGAAATCTTCTTGCTTTTTTAAATTTAGGTTCAATTACCCATTTACCTGTTCTATCAATAAAACCAATTTTTTTATCAGAGGCTTGTGCATAGGTTAAATTTTGACTGTCATCAAAATTCCATATTTTTATAGCTCCTTCTACCGGAGTAAATTTACCCTCAATAATTATTCCTACAACATCATCTTTTTTGGCTTTCAAAACTCCTTTTGAGTATTTACCTATATCCTGATATACAGGCTCTAACACCACTTTCCCAGTTTTATCTACCAAACCAAATAAATCTCCTTTTTGTACCTTGGCATAACCTCCGGTAACGGGGAAAATTTTCCTATAAGCAGGTTCTATGATCACTTCACCCTTTGCATTTATTATACCTACATCTTCACCTCTTTTGATAAAAGCATAACCTTTTTTGAAATCGTATACCTTATCAGAAGCAGGCATTGTAGTAATTTCATTTCCTTTTTTATCAATATAGAACCATCTTTTATCTTTAGATGCTATGGCTATTCCAGAATCAAATCGTTTTACTTTATCAAACTGATAATCAATTATCAATTGATTATTACTATCAATATAACCCCACTTGCCTTCGCCAAAAACAGCTGCCATTCCATCAGAAAAATTACCTGCTTTTTCATAACCAGGTTCAATAAACCAGGATCCGTCTTCTTTTACATAACCGAATTTACCACCATCTCTCACCAAAGCGACCCTTTGGGATAAGACAATTTGACTGATAAGAACTAAAACAACAAATGCGAAAAGATTTTTCATTATAAGGGGATTTAAATTAATAATTACTATTGATGAATATACATCAATAAAGTTAACATCAAATTTAATCAATTTTCATGATATGCTTTTTAACCTTGTTTACATAAGGGTACATAATCACATCTTCTTTAAAAACAGGAACGATTTTTCGAATTTCATTATAGATTTCTAAAGTTTTAGATGATATTTTATCCTGATAATCAAGGTGTTCTATCGCCTGAATAATTGTGATCAATTCAATTGCCACAACTTCAAATGCATTTTCAATTACTTTTTTTGTGATCAAAGCGGCGTTTGTACCCATACTCACTATATCCTGATTATCATTATTATTCGGAATACTGTGCACATACATTGGGTTAGATAGGGTCTGATTTTCAGCAGTAGTAGAAGTTGCAGTAAACTGTACGCCCTGCATTCCAAAATTCAATCCCAGTTTTCCAAGATTTACAAAAGGTGGTAAAATATCATTTAATCTGTGATTCAATAAATAATTAAGTTGCCTTTCAGAAAGCATACTCAATTTGGTTACTACCAGTTTTAATTTATCCATTTCCAGAGAAACATAATCACCATGAAAATTTCCACCATGATATACATGTCCTTTCTCTACATCAACAATAGGATTATCATTTGCCGAATTCACCTCTTCAATTAAAACTTTTTCAACAGTTTTTATGGTATCTAATATAGGGCCAAGTATTTGAGGAACACAACGTAAAGAATAATATTCCTGCACTTTTTCTTTGAAAATAGTACTCCCATTTGTTTTTCCGTTGTACAAGTGTTCCTCTCTTTTTCTGATCAATTTACTGTCGGATAAGGAATCACGCATCCTTTTTGCAATTTCTTGCTGCCCTTTATGTTTTTTTGTTCTATTTAATTCCAGTGACAAATGATCATCATAAGCACTTACGATTTCATTGATTGCCACAGAACAACCAACAATCCATTTTAAAAGTTTATCGGTATAAATTGTATTAACAATTCCTATACCTGTCATCACAGAAGTTCCGTTCATCAAAGCAATTCCTTCTCTTAATTCTACTTTGATAGGAGATAATCCTTCCTTTTCAAACACATCTTTCGTTTGTAATCTTTCTCCCTTATAAAACACTTCTCCTTCACCAATCAAAACAAGAGCCAAATGTGCCAGTTGAACCAGATCTCCACTTGCACCAACACCTCCATGATGATAGATCAGTGGTGTAATATCCCTGTTGATCAATTCCACCATTAAATTTACAACAGAAGAATGAACACCGGAATTACCTAAACATAAGGTATTCAACCTTGCCATCATTGCCGACTTAACACAAGTAGGACTTAATATATCTCCTGTTCCTGAAGCGTGACTTCGAATTAAATTATATTGTAGTTGCACCCGATCTTTATCATCAATCTTATATTGTGCCATTGGTCCAAACCCAGTGTTTACACCATAAATTACTTTATTTTCAGAGAATTTTTTTAAAAAAATATGACTTTTCTCAACTCTGTCAACAATTTTTTTTCCCAAGCTTATTTTATCCTTTTTGAACAGAACATCATAAAAATTATTCAATTCTAATTCACTCTCAACTTTCAACATATTCAAAATAATATTATCTCTTAATTTTTAACTAATCTAAAGTATTTTTGTTAAATTTAACCGTCAAATTTAATGCTTTTATTTTTAATTGTAAACCATCTTTTTATGAATGAAGAAACCGTAGATATTCTTATCATAGGCGCAGGACCATCAGGCTGTGTTTCAGCCTCTTACTTAGCTAACAACAAAATCAATGTTAAAATCGTTGAAAAGGCGAAATTTCCAAGATATGTAATTGGGGAAAGTTTATTACCGAGATGCATGGATCATTTTGATGAAGTTGGCCTGCTTGATGCCTTAAAAGAACAAAATTATGAAATTAAAAGAGGTGCAAGATTTTTAAGAGGAGGTGAAGTTTGTAATTTTGATTTCAGCAAGAAATATACAGATGGATGGGACTGGACCTGGCAGGTACCCAGAGCACATTTTGATAATGTATTAGCTGAAGAAACACAAAAAAAAGGTGTTACTATTGATTTTGAAAGTGAAGTAATCGATGTTAGTTTTGAGGATTCCAATTCTAAAACGACTGTAAAAGATATTAATGGAAACATAAAATATATACATGCTAAATATATCATTGATGCAAGTGGTTATGGCAGAGTTTTGCCAGGTTTTCTAGATCTTAAAAAACCTTCTGCTTTACCTAAACATTCATCCATTTTTACTATTGCCAAGGATATTAATCGTCCTAAAGGTGAAGAAGGAACCTTAATCACATTTGATGTGGTTGACTTAGAAGTATGGCTTTGGGTGATACCTTTTTCTGACGGAACAACAAGTATTGGTTTTGTTGGTCCAACCGAATTTATCAATTCTTTTAAAGGATCATCTACAGAAATGTTGGAAGAAATGCTAAATATGTCTGATTTCTTTAAGGAAAGATTTAAGGGTGTTCCGCATCTCTTTGAACCAAAGATCATTCAAAATTTCTCAACTGCTGTAAAACAGATCTATGGTGATGGTTATATTATTACCGGAAATAGCGGAGAATTTTTAGATCCAATTTTCTCTTCAGGAGTGACTTTTGCGACCGAAACTGGTTTACTGGCAGCAAAATTAGTTGCCAGAATTATTAAAGGTGAAACTGTTGATCTGGAAAAAGAATATGTTGAACCTGTTCAGTTTGGTGTACATGTATTTACTTCTTATGTAAACGAATGGTATTCAGGAAATTTACAAAAATTATTTTTCCACAAACCTGAAAATCCAGATGTAAAGGAAAAAATTTGTTCCATTTTAGCAGGTTATGTTTGGGATGAATCGAATCCGTTTATCAAAAAACACAATCGAATTGTTAAATCGGTTGCTCATTTAATTGACATGGAAAAAGAAGCAAATGGATAGTTAAATTATATTGAGATTCTAATTGAGTTATTTATCTTAAACCGCTACATCATTATCACGTAAAGCATCATTCAATGACGTTTTTTTATCGGTACTTTCTTTTCTTTTACCAATAATTAACGCACAAGGCACATTAAATTCACCTGCATTGAATTTTTTTGTATAACTTCCTGGTATCACTACAGAACGAGAAGGAATAACTCCTTTAGTAATTACAGGTTTGTCACCTGTTACATCAATTATTTTTGTACTCATGGTTAACACAACATTTGCACCTAAAACTGCTTCCTTTTCAACTCTTACCCCTTCAACTACGATACAGCGAGACCCTACAAAAACATTATCTTCAATAATTACCGGTGCAGCCTGTAAAGGCTCTAAAACACCACCAATACCAACACCTCC
>JAUVCP010000196.1 GCA_030590765.1 Flavobacteriaceae bacterium
TAGAATAAAATCATTTTTTTCAATAAGTCCCTCAGCTAATACAAGATATTCTTTTTGAATAGTTTGATCTTTAAACTGGTTAATAATTTCAGTTGCAGTTCTACTGTTTTTTGCGATAACAACCAACCCAGTTGTATTGGCATCAATACGATGTACAATTTTAAATGATTCATTTGGAAAAGCAATTTTCAAGATCTCTGTCAACGAGTTTTTATCAAATCTGCCTCCTGGATGCAAGGGTAGAGGAGTGGGTTTATTGACTACAATAAAATCATTATTCCATTCAATCAACTCTATATTTGTATTTACATTTGGTTCAATAAGTGGCTCAGAAATATGTTGCGTAATTTCTCCTGCTTTTACAATTTTATCAATGGAAACATTTTTGTTCTTTAGTTTGATTTTACCTGATTCTATTTTTTCTTGCCATATTTCCCGTGCAATATGAGGCATAGCTTTGGTGTAAAATTCTAAAATAGTTAAGCCTTCAAACCGTTTTTTTACGGATAATTTATATGTTTTTATACTTGGAATACTTCCAGAAAGTGGATTTGTAACTTTTTGAATTATATCGTTAAATTTGGAAGAATTCATTTTTATAGAGGAGTTTTAGAAAATTTAATCTTTAGTTGTGGGGCATCATAAATAATCTAAATTTTCTTTTTTTTCCTTTTTCCTTTATACTTGTATGATTCCCATATTAAACTTCTTCTTAATAGGAGCATGGTTAGCAGCTTCAATTCCCATAGAGATCCATTTACGTGTATCTAAAGGATTTATGATACCATCTGTCCATAACCTGGCAGCAGCATAATAAGGTGATATTTGATGATTATATCTATCTGTAATAGTTTTTAAGATTTCCTTTTCCTTTTCTTTTGTGATCTTCTCTCCTTTCTTTTTTAGGGAAGCTGTTTCAATCTGTAACAATACTTTTGCGGCTTGAGCACCACCCATTACAGCCAGTTCAGCACTAGGCCATGCAACGATTAATCTTGGGTCATAAGCCTTTCCGCACATAGCGTAATTACCTGCCCCATAAGAGTTCCCAATAATAATGGTAAACTTAGGAACTACAGAATTACTAACGGCATTCACCATTTTTGCACCATCTTTTATAATACCACTATGTTCCGATTTACTTCCAACCATAAATCCGTTGACATCTTGTAAAAATACCAAAGGAATCTTTTTTTGGTTACAATTGGCAATAAATCTAGTAGCCTTATCGGCAGAATCAGAATAGATCACACCACCAAATTGCATTTCCTTTTTGGCATTTTTCACAACTGTTCTTTGATTTGCCACAATACCCACAGCCCATCCATCAATTCTGGCATAAGAACAGATCAAAGTTTTACCATAATTGGCTTTATATTCTTGTATTTCAGATTTATCAACCAATCGATTGATGATCTCTTTCATATCATATTTTTCAGATCTGGATTGAGGCAAAATGCCAAAAATATCATTCGGATCTTCTTTTGGAGTTACAGGCTCTGTTCTGTTAAACCCTGCTTTTTCAAAATCACCAATTTTATCAACAATAGATCTGATTTTGTTTAATGCATCTTTATCATCTTTTGCTTTATAATCACAAACACCTGAAATTTCAGTGGTTGTTGTAGCTCCACCAAGTTCTTCATTTTCAATCAATTCTCCAATAGCAGCTTTGACCAAATAACTACCGGCAAGAAAAATACTACCTGTTTTATCCACTATGATTGATTCATCACTCATAATAGGCAAATAAGCCCCACCAGCAACACAAGAGCCCATTATAGCTGCAATTTGCGTAATTCCCTTACTACTCATAATGGCATTATTTCTAAAAATTCTTCCAAAATGTTCTTTATCCGGAAAAATTTCATCCTGCATCGGCAAATACACACCTGCACTATCTACCAAATAAATAATTGGTAAATTATTTTCTAAAGCAATTTCTTGTGCACGTAAATTCTTTTTTCCGGTAATGGGAAACCAGGCACCTGCCTTTACAGTAGCATCATTGGCAACTACAATACATTGTTTGTTAGATATATATCCAATTTTGACAACAACTCCTCCCGAAGGGCAACCACCGTGATCTTGATACATTTCATCTCCAGTAAAAGTTCCAATTTCAATAGATTTTGAACCTTTATCAAATAAGAATTCAATACGTTCACGAGCAGTCATTTTACCTTTGGCATGATGCTTTTCAATCCTGTTTGCCCCACCGCCAAGTGAAACCTGACGGTATTTTTTATTTAATTTAGAAAGAAGGAGTTTATTGTGATCTTCGTTTTTATTGAAGTTAATATCCATTTGTAAGAGTTATTTATTTACAGCTAAAGTACAAAATGAATGTTAAAAATTTTAATAAAAGATAGTGATAATCATGGAAAATTAAAATAATCTATTGAAATAAAATACATTTTATTATTAAAATCTTGTAGAGTTAGGAGCAAATATTTTTTGAATAATTTAATGATATTTTAATTTACTTATGCATTTGATAAATTTATTGAATTAAGACTAAGAAATTAGAAATTCAATTATTAAGTTTGTATCTTAACACTAGATCAAATTTTGAAAAGAAAAATGAAAGAACTCAATGATTTTATTTGGGAAACACATGGTATTCATGCCGGTACTGAGAGTGATCATGTGAAACATGGAATAGACAAGTTAGAAGATATTGTTGATATTGCTATTGAAGCGGAAAATCCGAGTATAACATTTATCATTCATTCTCCAAGATTGACAAGTTTTAGATATACCGCAGAAAAAGATACCAACCGAAAATTTATTCGTGGAAACAGATCTTATTTAAATTATCCCAAAAGGATTGCAAAACTCAGAGAAAAATACAACAGCAGGATCAATATCAAATATGGTGTTGAATTGGAATGGATGGGAGCAGATTTGGGTTTACAATGGAGCAGATCAAAGATATTTCAGGCAGAAGATGCTGATTTTGTTATAGGATCAGTACATTTTGCTCCGGAAGGTTTACCTTATGATGGGAGCAAAGAAGAGGCAATGGAATTGTTAAAGCTACGGGGGAGTCTGGAAGCTTATTGGAACGGTTACTTTAATGAAATGATCGAAATGATTGAGAGTTTTGGAGATATGATACAAATAATTGGTCATATTGATCTGCCAAAGTTAAATATGGATGTACCAGAAGTGCTTCAAAATTTTGAAACAAGTTCTCATCCCTTGGCAAATAAATTCAGAACCCTTTTGGAAATAATTGCAGATAGAAATTTAGCACTGGATGTAAATATGGCTGGTGATATTAAAGGAGTTGGTGTTTACCCAACCCAGAAGATACTCAAAAGAGCCTTTAAATTAAAAATACCTATTTCCATTGGAACGGATACACATGATTCAAAATATTACGGACTCCATTATAAAAAAAGTTTAGCATACGTGTACAAGGCTGGTTATGTGCATTATGTAAGTTATTCAAAATTAATTCCTGAAAAGAGAACTATTTTTGATGATCATGAATTAAAAATTCAATATACTATATTAAACAAGGGTATAGAAATGTTAAATCAAAGATTTTCTGATATAAACAGAAGAATTATTCCTGATTTTTCTTTTGGAGGAACATTTAAAACCTTTTTAGATGTATATAAAAATGCTACCGGAATGGGTGAGTATAATGCTATCAGAATACGAAAGGGCAATAAATCTATTACAGTTTCAAATGAAGTACCTAAAATACAGAGGAAAAATGTAAAAGGATTGTTTTCAGAACATTTGGATAATCCGGGAGTAATCTCTTCCTTGTTTAATTCACTGGCATCAGAAGGAGTAAATGTGGAAACGGCAAGATTGAAATCAAATCATGACGGAACAGCCATGGCTTTTTTGCAAATTGAAGATGGGGGTGGAGATATTGAAAATGCAATTGATTTTATAAGTGGAACAGATTCAGAAATATTTAAAAAGTTAACCTATACTGAACATGCAAATCTTCCTGATTTTTATGAAGAAGGTGTATATTTATTAGAGATGGATGGTGTTGAATTGAAATTATTACTTCATGATAAAGTGATTTTAACCAAACACAACAATGAACCTGGTGTATTATTGGTTTTACTCTCAGCATTGGCTTCAAAAAACATCAATATCATTGACCTAAGATTGGGGAAAAGAAATAAGATCGGATATTCAGCAATAGCGGTAAATGGAGATAAAAATGTGATTAATAATCTATTGTCCAAATTAGGTGACCAATATTATGAAGCCAATTTAATCGAATTTCACAGTTTGTAATAGGAACAAAAAAAAGACCTTAAATATTATATATTAAGGTCATTTCCAATACTAATTCAATACTAATCTTTGAAAAAAATAATTTGGGTGTGGTTAATTGATTGATACAAAAGTATATATATTCAGAGTAAAAAAAAATACTCAATTTGAGTATTTTTAAAAATAATTGTTTGATTTACAGTATTGAATCAATTCTCCCGTTGATTTGAATTTCAATTTTTTTAGAATATTTCTTCTGTGTTGGTCAACAGTGTGAGAACTGATGCATAAACGATCGGCTATTTCCTTACTTGATTTATCCATAGCAAGTTCTTGAATAACATCAATTTCCCGTTTGCTTAATTTGTTTGATAAAGCTTGTTGAGAATAGTTTTTATAGAATGCTGTTTCATAAACATTTTTCTTATTCAAGACTTTTATTGCGCCAATTAATGGCCTGTAAGATCCTTCACCAACAATAGTATAATGAGAAACTGCCATCACTGGTGTACCAATTAAATCAAATTCAATTGGAGTTAGATGAGCTAAAATATTTTGATATTTTCCTCTGGAATTCTTAATTCTAAAATTATAAGTAAAAAGTAAATTTTTCCTTTCTTCTTGATCAACATGTTCCGAAGTAAATTCCATTAAGTCTTTTGAAATATTTAACCATATAAGTAAATCATCTGGATGGAAAAAAGACAAGAAATATTTTGGACCAATACTTTTCATTAAATTGATATCATGACCTAAAACAACACTAAAGTTATGACTAATAAATTCATAACTTTTTCTACTTGTGTTGATTACGATAAAGAATGATTGATTCTGAGGAAATATATTGTCAATTTCTCTATATTTTTTAATATGTTTTTCTACAATTTCTCCTTTAAATTCTTTATTAGAAGTAAAGATCTCTTTGTAAAGGTCAATAGTATCTTCCATATTCAATTTTAAATTACAAGTAGCAATATATATGTAAAATTTATTATTTATGTAATAGTTATTACTTAATATTGTTTTGAAAATATTTCATTCTAAAAAGAAATCGTATTTTATTTTAACTATTGATAA
>JAUVCP010000351.1 GCA_030590765.1 Flavobacteriaceae bacterium
ATCTTTTTTAAAAAATCCACATATGTCACATATTTCTGTGCATATTCTTCTGCTTGTTCTTTTGTTTCAAACAATGGTAAACGTTTATAAATCCATCCCGGAAAACTCTTTACTTTAAAAATAGAAGATATCTCACCATAACCAACAACCTCTGCCGGAATTTTTGATTTTTCAATTTCTAAAATATCCAGACCTTTTTCAAATTCATTTAAATTTGCAGTATTTACTTTTTTATAGATCATTTAGAAAAACTCTTTTATTTTGGCAATTGGATGTGATAATCGAGCTTGTTTTATAGCTTTATCGAGCTGCTTGATAACAAAGTCTACATCTTTCTCATCCATAATCAAAGGAGGTAAAAATTGAACAATTGATTTATCATTATTCGCATAAATAATTAAAAGATCATTGTCATAAGCAGTTTTTGTAAGAACCGGACCTGCCAATTCATCTTTCAATTCCAAACCCATCATCAAACCTTTTCTTCTTATTCCCTTAAAGAATCCTGAATGCTTTCCTTGCAATTTTTCCAGTTCTTTTTGGAAAAGATCTGACAATGTATTCACCCTTTTTAAAAATTCAGTTTTCGAAGTTATTTCCAATACTTTACTACTAACAGCAGCTCCCAATTCAGAACCTCCTGAAGTAGAAATATGAATAAATGGATCTTCATGAAAAACAGTTTCTAGTTTTTTATCAATCACCGTTGCACTTATTGGGTAGATTCCTCCTGATAGCCCTTTCGCCAATACTACCATATCTGGAATCACATCAAAATGTTCAAATGCCCATAATTTTCCTGTTCTACCTAATCCTGCCTGAACCTCGTCTAGTATGAACAGACTTCCATTCTCTTCACAGGCAGTTTTAACTTTTTTTAAATAATCATCTTTTGGCAAGGGCATACCAAGAGTTGCTGGTATAGTTTCTAAAATAACACAGGCAACATCCTTTTGTAAAGCAGCTTTCATTGCTTCTATATCATTATATGTTACCTGAATATAATCAGGTGAATCGAACAAAAAAGGAGTACGGTATTTTGCATCACCGGTCTGAATCGACAATCCGGTATGACCATGATAACCTCCATATACAGAGATGATTTTCTTGCGTTTTGTATAAGCTCTTGCAACTTTAAGTGCAAGGTCTATCGCTTCACCTCCACTCACTCCAAAAATTGTATAATCAAGCTCACCTGGCATTAATCCGGCTATTTGAGCCGCAAGTTCTGCTCTTGCTTTCGATATCAAATGATGATTTCCGATATCGTAAGTTTGCAGGCTTTTCTTTAAAACTTCTATAACTTCTTTATTGCGATGTCCTAAATTGAATACACCCCCATTAGAATGCAGATTAAACAGTTTTTTTCTCCCATCTATATCATATAACCATGAACCTTCTCGATGACCCATCACAAAATCCATATGATACTTTTTGTAAAACGCAACTTTTCCAGAAGAAACATGATCTTTGAAAAGATTGATAGTTTCTTTTTTCTCTTTTGAAGTTTTATTTTTCTTGAACAGCATATAGGTTTAATTAAATAACATTTCCATAATTCTATCTAAATACTTCCATAATACAATAACTAAAACAAGTATTATCAATAAAACTATAGCTCTTTTATTGTTTGATTTTTTTCTTTTTACAAATCTTGGTTTGGTCATAGCATTTGAATTATTAGGTTGTTTTTTAAGCACATTTAGTTTTAAAAATATAGTTGTTTCTTTTGCTTTATCCATTCTTAATACCTCTCAGCATTTCTCTTTTCCCTGGAGGACCTGGCAATCTCTCTACTTTAAATCCCACTTGTTGCATGGCTCTTCTCACACTTCCTTTTGCAGAATAAGTAACTAAAACTCCTTTATTTTTTAATGAATTATACATTACTTCAAATATTTCAACAGTCCACAATTCAGGCTGTACATTTGCTCCAAAGGCGTCAAAATAAATCAGGTCAAATCTATTTTTATCTTCAATATCTGTAAAGAATTGCTTTCGTTTGATCAAATAAAACTCATCTGTAAGTTTGTGAGAATCACCCCATGAAATACTATGCAATTTTTGAAAAACTTTTGATTCATTGGTAGCTTTCAATTCCTGTACATAATTTAATTGAGAAATATCTTCCGCTTCAAGCGGATAGGCCTCTACTCCATCATATTTGACCTTCAAATTTCTTCTTTTTGATTCTAAATAAGTTATAAAACAATTCAATCCAGTACCAAAACCAATTTCCAAAATATTAATAATTGCATGATCTGCAAATTGATCTAATCCATTATTGATAAAAACATGATATGCTTCCTGGATTGCACCATGCTTTGAATGATATGTCTCCTTAAGTTCCGGAAGAAAAATACTGGAAGAACCATCAGATGTAATAAATATTTTTCTCTCCATTCTCGATTTATATAAACCAAATATACAAAATGTTCATACCATTATTAATTTAATAAAAAATATTTAAAGATGCTGAATATTCAGTATTTTTGCCTTAAATAATAGTACAATGAATACCAATATTAGCCCAGCAATAAAGATTGAAAAAATAAAGCATTCAAAAATTAACAAAGTAGATTTTAGTAATTTACCTTTTGGTCAGGAATTAACGGATCATATGTTTGTTTGTGACTTTAAAAATGGTGAATGGCAACAGCCTCAAATTGTGCCATATCAAAACCTAAGTTTAGATCCATCTGCAAAGATATTTCATTACGGACAATCCGTTTTTGAAGGAATGAAAGCCTATAAAGATGATGATGGTAATATTTTATTATTCAGACCACTAGAAAATCAAAAAAGAATAAATATATCTGCCAAAAGACTAGCCATTCCTGAATTTCCAGAGTCCTATTTTATGGAAGGCTTAAAAACTCTTTTAAAATTAGAAAAAGACTGGATTCCTACAACAGAAGGCAGTTCGTTATATATTCGCCCGTTTGTTTTTGCAACAGGAAACGGTTTTCATGCATCACCAGCAGACGAGTATAAATTCATAATTGCATGCTCTCCTTCTGGAGCATATTTCTCTGGAAAAGTAAAAGTATTGATTGAACAAAAATATTCTCGTTCAGCAAATGGTGGTGTTGGTTTCGCAAAAGCTGGAGGTAATTATGCTGGTCAGTTTTATCCAACACAGTTAGC
>JAUVCP010000113.1 GCA_030590765.1 Flavobacteriaceae bacterium
ACTGCAGGTTACCCTTCCATAAGGTTGTGATCCAGTTAAAAGATTTAACAGCTGATGGAATTGCAATTAAAAGGGTAGTAAAGGTAAAAACCGATCCAAGAAACGGATTCATTCCTGATACAAACATATGGTGTCCCCAAACAATCGTAGACAAAAATGCAATTGCCATAATAGATCCTATCATTGCTCTGTAACCAAATATAGGCTTACGAGAATTTGTTGAGATCACTTCAGATGTAATACCTAATGCAGGTAATAATATGATATAAACTTCCGGATGACCTAAGAACCAGAATAAATGTTCAAAAAGAATTGGTGATCCTCCTTTATAGTGTAATACTTCTCCCTGTATAAATATATCCGATAAGTAAAATGAAGTTCCAAAACTACGATCAAATATCAATAATAAGGCAGCAGATAATAAAACCGGAAATGAAACTACACCAATAATTGCTGTAACCAAAAATGCCCAGATCGTTAATGGTAACCTTGTCATTTTCATCCCTTTAGTTCTTAAATTTAAAATCGTTACAATATAATTTAAAGATCCTAATAAGGAAGAAGCAATAAAAATTGCCATTGAAACCAACCATAAGGTCATTCCTAATCCTGAACCAGACATTGCTTGTGGCAAGGCACTTAACGGAGGATAAATTGTCCATCCGGCGGAAGCCATCCCTGTATGAACAAAAATAGAAAGGAACATGATCAAACTGGACAAGAAAAACAGCCAGTAAGAAATCATATTTAAAAAACCTGAAGCCATATCACGAGCTCCGATCTGTAAAGGAATCAATAAATTACTAAAGGTTCCACTTAAACCAGCTGTTAGTACAAAAAACACCATAATCGTACCGTGAATGGTAACCAACCCCATATACATATCAGGTGTCATGATACCATCTTCTCCTCCTTTACCTAAAAAGGCCTCAATGATCGTAAAACTTGTATTGGGATAAGCAAGCTGTAATCTGAATAACATAGACATAAAGCCTCCAATAACTCCCATAAATATACCAGTGATCAAATATTGCTTGGCAATCATTTTATGATCCTGACTAAAAATATATTTTGTTATAAATGTTTCATTATGATGTTGGTGATCTGACATTAGTATAAATTATTTTTTTAGTTGTTCTTTCTATTGTATTACCTGTGCAAGAGTTTTTTGTTGACCCAGCCAATTATTAAAATCTGCTTCCTCCTCCACAACTACTTTCATTTGCATACTAAAATGGGAGGCTCCACAAATTTTATTGCAAAGCAATATGTAGTCAAATTCAATAGGATCATCACCTCTTTCTTTTCTCAATATATTTATAGCATCTATTTTCTCTTTGGTATCTTCATTTTCTCTCATTTCTACAGTTGTAACTGATGGTGTAAAACCAAAACTGGTTGTCATACCTGGAACACAATTTATCTGAGCTCTAAAATGAGGCATATAAGCAGAATGCAATACATCTTGTGATCGGAATTTAAAAATAACTTTCCTACCTTTTGGTAAATGCAATTCACGAACAGGTATATCGTCAGCTGAATTTTTATCGGTCATATCAACTCCCATGGTATTTATTCCTTTGATATAATTTACATGTCCTAAGCCCAATTGATTATCCTGACCGGCATACCTTGCTTCCCATTGAAATTGCTTGGCATAAACCTCAATTATTAAAGGATTTTCGACATCAGAAAGATCCTGAACATGATTCCATGTCCACAAACCATAAATGATCAAAGCCGACAAAACTATAGTCGGAGTTACTGTCCACCACATTTCCAATTTATGACTATCAGCATAAAAAGTAGCTTTTCTCCCTTTAATACCACGATATTTAAAAGTAAAGAAATAGATCAAAAATTGAGTAATGAATTGAACGACAAAAATTAATGTCATTGTGATGATAAAAAGCCTGTCAATATGTTCTCCCTCTAGAGATGCAGATAGTTTAGGCAACAGAACAATTTTATACTTATACATAGAAATAAGCATTAAACTGTATATAAAAATTCCCAAACCTAACATTAACCAACCGTTAATGTTATTCTCTTTCTCGGTTACAATTTGTTCTTTTTTGAAGAATCCTAATAATTTAAAAAATTGCCAGAATGCAGTTGCAATAACTATAAATATGAGGATAAAAAATAATGCTTTCATTAATTACAATTTGTGTATGTGACTAGAGTTACAATAAAGCAAATATAACCAAATTTATTAAAAACATGATAAATGTCATATTTTTATTCTGAGCCAAAAAAATCCGATGATTTCTCATCGGATCTTTAAAATATAAGGTATTAATTTAACCTGTTTCTTAATAATGGTAAATTTCACTTTCTTTCATAAATGGATTTCCTTTAGCATGTAAGGGCACTTTAGTCATTGCATTGAAAATCACAAAGATAAATAAGCCAAGGAAGAAAGCTAAAGATCCTAATTCAGGAACTCCTATAAACCAACTATCTCCAACAGTTGCAGGTGAGATCAATTGAAAAATATCAATATAATGACCTATTAAAATAACGATACCCGTTGTAACAACAAACCATGGAATACGTTTAAAATCGCTATCCATCAGAACAAATATTGGGAACACAAAGTTTAAGATCAACATTCCAATAAAAGGCAATTGATAAGAACCTATCAACCTTGGGAAGAAATATGCTGCATCCTCAGGTATATTGGCATACCATTGAAGCATGAATTGATCAAACCAAAAATAGGCCCAGAAAATACTAAACCCGAACATATACTTTGCCAGATCATGCAAATGGCTATCATTTACAAATGGAAGAGCACCTTTATTTCTTAGATAAATGGTAACTAATGCTATTACTGTAATACCAGAAACCAATACACTTGCAAACACATAGAAAGAATATAACTGACTATACCAATGCGGATCTAACGACATCAACCAGTCAAATGACATGAATAATTCTAAAATTCCAAAAAGGACAATAAAAATTACTGCCAAATTGAAATTCTTCTTATAAATTTTAATATCTCCACTATTATCTAAGGCTATTGAATTTCTTCTTAGCATCCATCTAAAAATATTGTAAACAAATAAATAAACAAAACTTCTTATCAACCATCCAGGCACATTTAACCACCAACTTTTTCCATCAATTACAGCATCATAATTTGCACTTGCCGGATCAAAAGTTCCTTCTGCCATCCAAACATACATATGATTCAAATGAAAACCAGAAGCCAACAAAAACAAAAATAACAAAATAGATCCAGGTAAAATATAAGCTGTAATTCCTTCCATCACTCTAAATAAAACAATAGACCAACCAGCTTGAGCGGCCCATTGCATAGAATAAAAGACCAATACCGTAACAGCAATCATCAAAAAGAAAAAAGCAGGAATGAAAAATGCAGTCCATGGTCTGTTCTGTCCCTGATGCAATAAATGTTCTAAATGACTTTGCTCTTCCGCTGCACTATGAGATTCTGTAGAATCACTGTCATGACCTGTATTTGCAACATCATGATCTCCACTTTGCTCATGTTCAGTTTCATGCGAATCCTGCGAATGCTCTAAAGTCTCTTTAACGTCTTCAACAGTTTTTGGAGCAGTGAAAAAACCATAACCCATACCTAATGCACCGAGAATCATTAATGCAATTGAAAACGTTTTTAATTTACCTGAAAATGTATACATTTTATATTGTGTATTTATTTTTTACTTATTATTTAATTAGATCTGCTCTAAGTTTCTCAACATACTGAACAACTTGCCAACGCTCCTTGTCATTTAGCTGAGAAGCATGTGAACCCATCATGTTTCTACCGAACATAATTACATGATAAGTACTTCCTTGTGTAATATCTCTATCTTTATAATTAGGCACACCTAAGAATTTCTCATTGGTAACCAATGGCCCTTGTCCGTCACCTGTATCACCATGACAAATAGCACAATAAATATCATAATTATTTTTTCCATTGGATAGATTTTTTTCATTCAAGGTTAACGGTGATCTCAAAGAATCTTTTGCTGCCTGATACCCTATCTCAGAATTTGGAAATTCATAAACTGTCATACCCCTGGCAATTGTACCTTCAACTGGTAATTGAGCACTAATACCATTACTGAAATATGGATTTGAAGAATATGCATCATATGGTACTGCAGTATACATATCTGTATCTGACATATACTGAATACTTCTTTTTGTTGATTTGTCATACTGACAAGAAGTTAGCGTTATCAAAAACAATCCGATAAATGCTATTTGTAAAATATTTTTCATTTTAAATAATATTTTTGATGATCTTAAAAGACCTCTTATTGTTTTTCTACAATTTTTGTTTCAATCGCTCCACTTTTACTAAGTAGGTCGGTAATTTCTTTTTCATCACCTTCTACAACAACTTCCATTAAGAATTTATCATCGGTAGTACGAGGATCAGGATTGCTTGCTTTCACAAAAGGCCCAATTTTACTTCGTAAATAAAAAGTAATCACCATTAAATGCGCTGCAAAAAATACAGTCAACTCAAACATGATAGGAACAAATGCTGGCATATTCTCTGCATAACTAAAGTTTGGTTTACCACCAATATTTTGTGGCCAATCTTCAATCATCATATAATTCATCATCCAAACAGAAAAAGCCAAACCAGTTAAACCGTAAATAAATGCAGTTATGGCGATTCGAGTATTTTTTAAACCCATTGCTTTTTCTATACCATGAACTGGAAATGGTGTAAATATTTCCTCAATCTGATACTTGGCTTCACGAACTTTCTTGATTGCTGATAAAAGCACATCATCGTCATCAAAAATTGCGTGTATAACTTTATTACTCATCTTTTTTTATTTATTCAATTTTTAAATTGTATTTATTTACTGTCTCTTGCTCTTTTATAACCATCTCCTGATGATTTTAAAATTGATTTCACTTCTGCCTGTGCAACAACCGGGAAGGTACGTGCATATAACAAGAATAAAACAAAGAAGAAACCTATAGTACCTACAAAAATACCTATATCAACAAAAGTTGGAGAAAATTGTGTCCAGGTTGAAGGCAAATGACCTCTACTTAAATTAATAACAATAATATCAAAACGCTCAAACCACATACCTGTATTGATGATCAATGCCATGATAAATGAAAATGTGAAATTTGTTCGTAGTTTCTTAAACCATAACAATTGTGGAAATACTCCATTACAGAGTATCAATGCCCAAAATGCCCATGCATATGGACCAGTTGCTGCACCAATTGACAAATATGTAAAATCCTCATAAGAACTACCTGAGTACCACCCTACAAAAAATTCAGACATATATGCCACCATAACAATACCACCTGTTACCAAAATAACTTTATTCATATTTTCAATATGAAGACGAGTGATATATGCTTCTAAGTTAGAAACCTTACGCATAATGATCAATAAGGTTTGTACCATCGCAAATCCTGAGAATACCGCTCCAGCAACAAAGTAAGGAGGATAAACCGTACTGTGCCATCCCGGTATTACCGATGTAGCAAAGTCAAAGGATACAATAGTGTGTACTGATAGTACAAGAGGAGTTGCCAAACCTGCCAAAACCAAAGATACTTCTTCAAACCTTTGCCAGTCCTTTGCTCTACCTGTCCAACCAAAACTTAACAAACTGTAAATTTTCTTTTGAAATGGTTTTGTAGCCCTGTCTCTGATCATTGCAAAATCAGGTAATAATCCTGTATACCAAAAAACTACAGATACAGATAAATATGTTGAAATTGCAAATACATCCCATAATAATGGTGAGTTAAAGTTGGTCCATAAAGTACCAAACTGATTCGGTATAGGCATGGTCCAGTATCCGTTCCAAACTCTACCCATGTGAATGATCGGGAATAATCCTGCCTGAAATACTGCAAATATGGTCATCGCTTCCGCAGAACGGTTGATACCCATTCTCCACTTTTGACGAAATAACAATAAAACTGCCGAGATCAATGTTCCGGCATGACCGATACCAATCCACCAAACAAAGTTGGTAATATCCCAGGCCCAGTTAATCTTATTATTCAATCCCCAAACTCCGATACCGGTACCGATAGTATAAGTAATTGCTCCAATTCCCCATAAAAAGAAAATTAAGGCAATACTAAAAACGGCCCACCACCATTTGTTGGCTTTTCCTTCAATTGGTGCAGCAATATCATTTGAAATGTCATGATAACTTTTATCTCCTAAAATTAATGGTTCTCTAATAGGTGCTTCGTAATGAGACATAGTATTTTATAATATTAATTTATTCTTCTTGTTTATTTATTCAATCAACGAAATATTGCAATTAAGCTTCGTTGGTATTTTTAACTTTTAATTGATAGAATACATTTGGTTTTGTTCCAACAAAATCAAGCAATCTAAAAGTTCTATCTTCTTTTTTCATATGTGATACTTTAGTTGATTCATCATTAATATCACCAAACACCATAGCTCCACTTGAACAAGCATTTGAACATGCAGTCTGGAATTCTCCATCTGCAACAGGTCTACCTTCTTTTTTGGCCTCTAAAATAGTTGCCTGTGTCATTTGAATACACATTGAGCATTTCTCCATCACACCACGTGAACGTACAACTACATCAGGATTCAATACCATTTTACCAAGATCATTATTCATGTTAAAGTCAAACTCATTGTTGTTTGCATATTTAAACCAGTTAAATCTACGAACTCTGTAAGGGCAGTTATTAGCACAATAACGTGTTCCTATACAACGGTTATACGCCATTTGATTTTGACCTTGACGACCATGAGAAGTTGCCGCAACCGGACAAACTGTTTCACAAGGAGCGTGATTACAATGTTGACACATAACTGGTTGGAAAGATACTTCAGGATTATCTGATGGATGTGTTTGTGCATTGAAAAACTCACCCGTACCAAAAATACCTTCTT
>JAUVCP010000094.1 GCA_030590765.1 Flavobacteriaceae bacterium
TAAATAGAAAGCCAATGCCAATAACAATTAAACTGTATTTAAACATTTTTTTGAAGTCGACTTCATTTTCTTTAATCTTCATATAAACCGAGGTTAACATTGGGTTTATTACCAAAGCAACAAATAATGATGAACCAAGAACAATTATTAATGTTATAGGTAAAAACTTCATAAATTCCCCCATCATACCAGTCCAAAATGCTAGTGGTAAAAAGGCAGCCAAAGTAGTAGCAGTTGATGCTATTATGGGCATTGCAACTTCACCAACTCCATATTTTGCTGCATCTTTCTTTGAATAACCTTCATCCAGTAATCTATAAACATTTTCGACAACAACAATTCCATTGTCAACCAACATTCCTAGTGCCAATACCAAAGAAAATAATACCATCATATTTAAAGTAACTCCCATCATATTTAAAATTATAAATGAGATAAACATAGATAGAGGAATTGCAATACCCACAAAAAGCGCATTTCTAATTCCTAAAAAGAAAAGTAAAACCAATACAACTAAAATCACACCTAAAATAATACTGTTTTCAAGATCAGATACCATGGTTTTGGTATCATTGGTTTGGTCGTTTGTTTTTGTAATATTAAGATTTGATGGAAAAACATTTTTTTGAGCATCAGCCAAAATAACATCGATTTGCTCGGATGCATTTATTAAATTTTCACCACCTCTTTTGGTAACATCCAACATCACTACCGTTTGCGAAAATTCTCTGGCATAACTCGTTTTTTCTTGTTCTTTAAATTTAATAGAAGCAATATCTCTTAAATAAACAATATTTCCTTTTTCATGTTTTACAATAATATCTTCAATGTCTTTAATCGATTCAAATTCACCAATAATTCTAACGTTTCTTCTAATTCCACTTTCTAGTAGATCACCTCCCGAAACAGTAACATTTTCACTTTGAATAGCTTGCTCAATATCTCCAAAACTTATTTTAGAGATTTCCATTTTGTAGAGATCAATGCTTATTTCTACTTCTTTATCCTGAATACCTCTAATATCAACTTTAGAAATTTCGGGTACTTTTTCTATTTCATCTTCTAAATATTCACCATATCTTTTAAGCTGATCTAATGAAAAATCACCTGAAAGGTTTATATTCATAATGGGCATAAGTTCTGCAAAATTCATTTCCTGAACATTAGGATCAGCAGGTAGATCTTTAGGAAAATCTTTATCAGATAAAGCAGCATCTACCTTATCTTTTACTTTGCGTAAAGCTTCAGTAGGAGTAACGTTAAAATCAAACTTTACCTGTATCATTGAAAACCCTTCAGAAGAAGTAGAAATAATTTCATCAACGCCAGATATACCATTAATTTCTTTTTCTATGGGTTTGGTTATTAATTTTTCAATATCTATAGCTGAGTTTCCGGGATAGGGAGTTGATATAAAAATTTGAGGTACAACAATTTCTGGAAAAGCTTCTCTTGGCATACTTTGGTAAGAAAAAATTCCTGCAAAAATTATCATGAAAGTAATAACAAAAACAGTCATCCTGTTATTTATAGCCCATGTAGATAGTTTAAACTCTTTAAGTATATTATTCATTTTGATATTTTTCAGAAATCAAGCAATTATTTAATTTATTATTTTAACCAACTCACCATCTTTTACAATTCTTGAACCTTTATTTACAATTGTGTCACTTACTTCTAATCCTTCTATAATGAGTGATTTTTGATCGTATTCTTTTGAGACTTTAATTATTTTTTTTGACACTTTAAAATCAGCATTATTATTATGAATTAAAAAAATAAAACTATTACCATCTTTGTCTTTTTGGATAAGAGAAGTAGGGATTACGATACCATTTTCTGCAAAATCCTTAATTTTAATATCTGCTAATAAATTTGGTTTGATTAAATCATTTTTATTTTTTAAGTTTATTTTAGTCTTAAAACTTCTATTATTGGGATTGATAATGTTACCCACTTGTGCAATTTCTGACTTCATTTCGGTATGAATTGAAGGGAAATTGATCAATGCTTCATTACCTTTTTTGATATAAGGCAAATAAGTTTCGGTAACATCAGCTTCTAAATATACTTTATCAAGATTAACCAATCTAACAACTGCCAGCTGAGAGCTAACCAATTCACCATTTCTGGAAAATATTTCATCAATAATACCTGAGAAAGGGGCTTTAATTTTCATTTTTGCAGCCTGATTTACAATAGTTTTTTTACTTTTCTCTAAACTTTCAAATTGTGTTTTAGCTTGTAGATATTGCATTTCAGAACCAATTTTTTGATCCCATAATCTTTGCTGTCTCTCAAAAGTTGTTTTTGCCAGATTTAATTGTGTGTTTAATTCTGCTATGTTATCTTGAATGGATAAATCATCCAATTGAATTAAAACCTGACCTTTTTTTACTCTTTGTCCTTCTTTAACAAGAATGTTTTTAATAGTTCCACCAATCTCAGGTCTTATTTCAATATTCTTATCTGCTTTAACAACACCTTGAATTTCAATATAATGTTTAAAATCATCTTTTTTAGGATTTATTGTTGTTACGAATTGATAGTTACTTTTTGTATCAGCTTTTGAAATAAGCATTTCAATATTTTTTAAAATGTTGTTTAAACTATCAATTTGATTGATAACAGATGTTTTTTGATCTTGAAGTTCTTCTAAAGAACCAGATATTTGATTTTCTTCTTTTTTGCAAGAAAAGATTACAAGAAATATAAAGATATATATAATTGTTTTTTTCATTTTAAAATATATTAAGGGCGTTTTCTAATTCTACTTTTGATTGTATGATCTCTAATATTGATTGAATGTATTGCTGTTGTTGCTGATATAATTGGTTTTGTGCGTTTGTCAGGTTAAAACTAGAGCTGAGTCCCTCAAAAAATTTAATTTGCTCCTTATTAGCAATGCTTTCAGCTAAAGCTAAATTTTGTTTGGATGTTTGGTAATGATCCAATGCAAATTGATATTTATTTTTGGCAGTATCAACTTGTAATTTTAATCTTTGTGAAGTTTCGTCTAATGCTATTTCTGATTGTTCTAAACTTATTTTTGCCTGTTGTGTTCTGGCACTTCTTTGTAGACTACTAAAAATAGGAACATTTAAACTAACGCCAAATAAAGAGGAGTTGAACCAATCTCCATTATTATCAAAAAAAACATTATTGTCATTGTTAGCGTATGTTGAATAATTAACAAAAGCTCCCAATGATGGAAGAGCCTGGCTCTTTTCAAACTTCACTAATAACTCATTTGAAACAACTGTGTTATCTGCAATTCGATAATCTATGTGGTTGTCTAAATTAAAATTTGAGTTTATCAAATTCATATCTGAAGAACTTAACGCGAGTTCTTCAAGGTTTTCTTTTAAAACTACCTGTGTATCTATTGGAATGCCTAAAGTAAGATTAAACATTTTTTTTGCAATAATTTCAAGTCTATTAGCTTTATTTATCTGATTTTCGATAGTTGATAAAGTAATTTGCTGTTGTTCAAGGTCCTGTTCTTCTGCGAGACCATTTGCTAGAATTGCTTTGGTTTGATTTAAGTTTTTTTGTAAAATATTTCTATTTTTTTCTAATATAATGATAGATTCATGTGCAATCAATACACTTCCATAAGCATTTATAACAGCTTCTTTTACTTTTTGATCAGTTTTTTCTTTGGCGAGTTCAGAAATTTTCAGGTAAGTTTTAGCAGATTGTAGCCCGACTAAATATGAACCATCAAATAATAACTGTGTTAACGTTAAGGTTGCATTTAGATTTTGTTTTGTACCAAAAGCAACTTCAATAAATTCACCGGGTTCACCGCCAAAGAATTCACCAGGTATTAAAGTTATACCCTGCTTGAGCCAGTTTTGATAATCTACTTTACCATTAATTTGAGGCAACCCAATGGTTGTAGTTTCCCATTTCTTTTTTACTGCAGCATCAATATTTAATTTTGCTGTACGGACAGAATAATTATTTGTTAATGCATAGTTAACAGCTTCATCAATGGTGAATACATAATTGTTTTCTTGTGCTCTTAAAGTTGAAAATATTGAAGAGATTGAAAAAATAAGTAAGAAGATCTTCTTCATTTTTTAATAATATTTTGTAATGTTTTTAATCCTTTTTCAGTAGCAATTGCTCTAATGTGATATTCTAAATAGCTATCCATTAAATATGGAACAGAAAAATTATTTTTTGGAAATAATTCTACATTTTTAATACCCATCATACCATTAAAGTAAATTCTGGTTGTAAAGTTAATATCAATATCTTTTCTGTAATAACCTTTTTGTATTCCTCTATTTAAATTTTGGGTAATACATGTATTTACAGAATCAAATTGTTTTTGTTTTAGTGTTTCAAATATTTTGGGATAATACTTTTGCAATTGGTATTGGGGAGAAGATTCTTCATTTTTCAATTGCTCTAATACTAATGATTTGACTTTGTATAACTCATCAATAGGATTATAATTTACAGCACAAATCATAAATATCCCCTTATTGATCCTTTCAAAAGCAAAAATGGAAGCTGCTTCTACTAATTTAGCTTTGGTTGAGAAATAAGTATAAATGGTTTTTTTTGATATCGCCATTTCTTTAGCAATATCGTCCATTGTTATACTTTTAACACCATAGCTTAAAAACAAATCTATAGTTTTATTTAAGATATTTTCTTTCATGAGCTGGCAAAGATAATAAAAGGAAACTAAAAACACTTGAAAAGTTTCCAAAGTATTTATTCTTTTTATTTTCCTTGTAGTTTTGTTTTCAGAAAAGATTATTTTTACAAAAAAATATAAATTTTGGAACTTAACGAATACAAATCCGTTTTTTTAGAATACTTGTCAGAAGAGGTTGTTGATAATAAGGATTTTAGTCAGCCAGATAATCTTTATGCACCCATTCATTATATTTTGAAATTAGGAGGTAAAAGGTTACGGCCGGTTTTGACCATGATGAGTTGTGATATTTTTAGTGGCAGTTATAAACCTGCATTAAATGCTGCTTTGGCCATTGA
Source organism: Flavobacteriaceae bacterium (assembly GCA_030590765.1). Lineage (GTDB taxonomy): Bacteria > Bacteroidota > Bacteroidia > Flavobacteriales > Flavobacteriaceae > Lutimonas. Next base: position 5,014 of record JAUVCP010000094.1, read on the forward strand.
AATGTTTCACAATTTCACATTAATGCATGATGATATTATGGATAAGGCCTCATTGCGTAGAGGAAAAATCACGGTTCATAAAAAATGGGATACTAATACAGGGATATTATCTGGTGATGCTTTAATGATCTTAGCCTATCAGTTTTTTGAAAACTATGAGGGAGAAGTCTTTAAAAAAATTATTTCCCTTTTTAACAAAACTGCAATTGAAGTATGTGAAGGACAGCAATTTGATATTGATTTTGAAACAAGTATGGATGTTTCGCTAGAGGATTACAAAAAAATGATCGGTTATAAAACTGCAGTTTTAGTGGCAGCCTCATTAAAAATGGGAGCTATAATTGGAAATGCATCTAAAAGTGAATCGGATCTCATTTACAATTTTGGATTCCATTTAGGAATGGCTTTTCAACTTCAGGATGATTATTTGGATACTTTTGGAACGGATGATTTTGGTAAAAAAATTGGAGGAGATATTTTAGAGAATAAAAAAACATTTTTAGTTATCAAGGGTTTTGAACTTGCATCAAAGGAAGATCGATTAGAAATTGAAAAGTTATATGCAATCAAAGAAGGAGATAAGAAAAAAGTCGAAAAAGTAACTAGTTTTTTTAAAAAATATAATGTGGATAGTTTTATACAAGATGAAATTCAAAACTATACTAAAAAGGCTTTAGCAGATTGTGAAAATCTGGAAATATTAGAAATACATAAAACTTCTTTAAGATCTTTTGCTAATAATTTGATGAAAAGAAAACTATAATGTTGCCTCAAAAGTATACTTCTGAAATTTTTCAGGAAGAAAAGAACAAGGATTTGTTGGTTAAATTAATTAAACAATTGAATAAAGATTTTAGTTTAACCGGAATTGATAATGGTTTTAAAGAAAATTTATCTATCAATGAATTGATTTTTCAATTGAATATGAAAATGGAGTATTTTATGAAAAATGACTTTCAGACTTATCTTAATTTATTATACAGGATTGATATTTCAGAATCTAAAATGAGAGAGATAAGAGAAATAGAAATCGAAAAAATATCTCAAAAAGTGACTTCTTTTATTTTAATGAGAGAATGGCAAAAGATTTGGTTTAAAAATAAAAACTTATAACAGGTGTCCATGCAGATCCGTATGGACTTGTAATACTGTCATACAATACATCAAATTGAAATCCGAAAGCAACATGCCCTGTTACAAATGATGCACCTAGGTATAAAGCATTGTTCCAATAGCTACTAGTGTAATATCCATTGTAATTGGTATTTAAACCTTCATATTCAACGGTAAATTGTAAAAATCGCATTGGTCTGAATCCAACCATAGCACTTCCTCCAAAAGAGTTAGAACTGTAATCATAATAGTCTGAATTGTAATAGCTACTGTTCTTACTGTACATATAGGTTAAACCTACACCCGTGAATATTTGTGGTGTAAAATGATAATAAGCTTTAGGGGCTATTAAAATATTGGCGCCTCCATTCCAAAATGAAAGTCCAATATTTCCTCCAAAACTCCATGTTGGCTGAAAAACTGGTTTTGTTTTTTTAACAACAACAGTTTGTTGTGTTGTTTTGTTTTTGTCAGATTGAAATTTATAGTCTGGATTGTTTTCAATAATAATTTTTTCTTGTGCATTAATTTTAAAAGAGAAGATTACAATTACTAAAAAAATGAGTATTCTTTTTAACATGATAAATAGTTTTAGTATTTTAAGAAATCCAAATATAATTAATATAAATTTATATTGTGCATAATATAAAAAAATAGTAATATTGCAGTCCATAAAAATAGAGTTTAAGTATTCTTTTTTATAGGTCCCATAGCTCAGCTGGTTAGAGCACCTGACTCATAATCAGGGGGTCCAAGGTTCGAGTCCTTGTGGGACCACGGAATAAGACCTCAAATTATAATAAATTTGGGAGCTTTTTTTATATTCTATCCGAGTTTTAATTTAAGTAACTATGGATTGATCTAAAACTATTTGTTATTGATATAGAAATTATTTAAGAATTAATTTGAATTTTTAGTAATGATTAATGTAGTTTTTGTTGACTTTTGGTTGTATGTTTCACTAATAATAAATAAAATTGAACTAAAGTTAAATAGTTTATTTCAATTTTATATATTTGCAACATAATTGAGATATATTCGTTATTGAAATTAAATGATAAAATTTATGACTAACAAATACCTTAAGGCGGTTTTGGTTTTTAGCATATTTATAATTGCTGATTCTGTTTTCGCCCAGGGACCACCACCACCGCCACCACCTTATCCTATTGATGGTGGGATATTTGCATTATTTGCTGCCGGGATTATTTATGGTATTAGCAAATTGAGAAATAAAAAATAAGATTTTTAAAGTTGCTGAAGTCTGGCAACATATTTCCCAATAACATCAAATTCTAAATTCACAGCATCATTTATTTTAAAACCGTGAAAGTTGGTATGTTCATAAGTATAAGGAATAATTGCCA
>JAUVCP010000015.1 GCA_030590765.1 Flavobacteriaceae bacterium
GTCAATTATATTAACAAAATTAAAGCTAAAGGATTACATAAAATTAAATCTTCATCTGATATTGCAGAACTGTTATTTGAAACTTGGAATAGAAATGAGATTGACTACATAAATCTTTTAAAGTTGTTTTACTAAATTAGAAATAATAAAAAGAGTTCCGGAAGAAATTAAATCAGCAAAATATATCACTTCAAGATGGAAAAATAATTCCTAAAAATAATTTTATTATGGGATTGTACAGGAATTTACTATATTATGAAATTATTAACATTTGGTTCTCAACTTGTTAGGAATTTATTGTAGTAGTGAGAGTTAAAATCTAACCCGAGACCTGCTATATAACAGATAAATAATATTCAATAATTTTAATTTAGAAATGTTGTACCTATGTTGTACCCGCATAAAAAAAGTCGGAATTTAAAATTCCGACTTTTCCTTGTAGTGCGGGCGAAAGGACTCGAACCTTCACACCGTGAGGCACTAGATCCTAAATCTAGCGTGTCTACCAATTTCACCACGCCCGCATTAGCTTTTCGCTTTGATAAGCGGATGCAAATATAAACAATTTTACAGATTACAAAACATCCTAAATAAATATTATTTTCGAAAAGTAAAATATTTCTGACAAGAAATAAGTATTTTCTTTTTTCTACCTTTGTTTTATAAATAATACTATCCTATGCAAACAATAAAAAATTACGTTCAAGAAAATAAAGATAGGTTTATCAATGAGTTATTTGATTTATTGAAGATACCATCTATTAGTGCAGATCCCGATTATAAAAAAGATGTAATCAAAACTGCTGATGCTGTAAAAAGTTCATTAGAAAAAGCAGGGTGTAAGAAACTTGAAATTTGTAAAACACCAGGTAATCCAATTGTATATGGTGAACATATTATTGATAATCAATTGCCAACTATTCTGGTTTATGGTCATTATGATGTACAACCGGCAGATCCTATTGATCTCTGGGATTCACCTCCATTTGAACCTGTGATCAAAAAAACAGTTATTCATCCGGAAGGAGCCATTTTTGCACGTGGTGCCTGTGATGATAAAGGTCAATTATTTATGCATGTAAAAGCATTTGAATATATGATCCAAAATGATACTTTACCTTGTAATGTCAAGTTTATGATAGAAGGAGAAGAAGAAATTGGTTCGCCAAGTTTGGAATGGTTTGTTAAAAGGAATCAGGAAAAATTAAGTAATGATGTGATCCTGATCTCAGATACCGGTATGATCAGTAACCAGCAACCATCTATTACTACCGGTTTGCGTGGTTTAAGTTATGTGGAAGTAGAAGTTACGGGTCCGAATCGTGATCTACATTCAGGCCTTTACGGAGGGGCTGTTGCCAATCCGATCAATATTTTAACCAAGATGATCGCTTCTTTGCATGACGAAGACAACCATATTACAATTCCGGGGTTTTACGATAAAGTAATAGAGGCATCCGACAAAGAAAGAGTTGAAATGGCGAAAGCTCCATTTTCATTAGATGCTTATAAAAAAGCATTGGATATTGAAGATGTTTTCGGTGAAAAAGGCTATACAACGAACGAACGTAATTCCATTCGCCCAACTTTAGATGTTAACGGTATTTGGGGTGGTTATACAGGTGAAGGCGCTAAGACGGTAATTGCAAGTAAAGCTTTTGCTAAGATCTCTATGCGTTTGGTTCCTGATCAGAATCCTGATGAAATTACAGAAATGTTTACCAATCATTTTAAAAGTATTGCTCCAAAATCTGTTAAAGTGAAAGTAACTGCTCATCATGGCGGACATGCTTATGTAACTCCTATTGATAACATTGGATATAAAGCTGCAAACAGAGCTTATACAGAATCTTTTAGTGTAGAAGCTATTCCGCAAAGATCAGGAGGAAGTATTCCAATTGTGGCTCTTTTTGAGCAAGAATTGAAAAGTAAAACCATTTTAATGGGATTTGGTTTAGATAGCGATGCAATCCATTCTCCAAATGAGCATTATGGTATTTTTAATTATTTAAAAGGAATAGAAACCATTCCTTTGTTCTATAAATATTATACAGAATTATTTCGTAAAAAATAGAATTTTTGAATTTGATTTGTATATGGAATTTTTCAAAAGTATTGTTTATACAAATCAACTCTTTTTTCTTAAGAAAATACAGAATGACATATTTTCTATGTTGTCTTAGCATTTTTATAAGTCCTGAATCCATAAAGTGCTACCACCATAAAGCCAATCATTGGCAAAACAAAAGAGAAATTTACTTCCGGTACACCAAGAATTCTAATATCGTCATATCCTTTTCCTCCAAGATCCATGATCAGACCTTGTAAGATTGGCATAAATGCTCCACCTACAATTGCCATTACTAAAAATGCAGATGCCGGTTTGGCGTCTTCCCCTAAACCATGTAATGCAATACCATAAATAGTTGGGAACATCAATGACATACAAAAGGATACTAATACTAAACTGTAAAGTCCACCCATACCATGAATAAAGATGGTTCCTAAAGTAAACACGATTGCTCCAAAAGATAAGATCATTAATAGTTTTCCGGAGTCAATATATTTTAATAGGAAAGTAAATAAAAATCTACCTGCTAAAAATACTCCCAAAGCCATATATGCGTAATACACAGCATCTTTGTTGTTTATTCCAAGGTTTTCAGCATATTGGTATATGTAGGTCCAGCACATGATCTGGGCTCCAACATAAAACATTTGTGCAATTACACCTCCTACAAATCTTTCATTCTTAAAAATTCGTTTGATAGAAGCAATCATTCCGGAAGAATCTTCACTTTCTTTTTTCTCTGGCATTTTAACAAAAGAAATAATAACCAGCATTACAATTACCAATAACCCCAGGCCAACATAAGGGTTTCTTATCACCATTAAATCTGAAGTTTTTACTGCTGCTTTGGCTGCTCCGGTTAAGGTTTTATAAATTCCGTTTCCATTTGCGTCAACATCATCTGATTGTAATGCACCTAAAATAAAGGTCTGAGCAACAAATAAACCAGTAAGTGCACCAAGAGGATTAAAGGCTTGAGCTAGATTTAAACGCTGAGTAGCCGTTTCTTCAGATCCCATTGACATTATATATGGGTTTGCCGTAGTTTCTAAAAAAGCTAGTCCAAATGTTAAAATATATAATGCAGCTAAAAAGAAAAAGTAGTTTTCAAAGGCTGCTGCTGGATAAAAAAGTAATGCCCCTGTGGCATATAAAATAAGTCCTGCGATAATACCCACTTTATAGGAATATTTTTTTACTATAAATGCTGCCGGAAGTGCCATGGTAAAATAACCTCCATAAAATGCTGCCTGTACCCAGGATGCCTGGGTGTTATTTAATTCTAATACTTTTTTAAATGCCGATACCATTGGATTAGTAATATCGTTTGCAAAACCCCAAAGGGCAAATAGTGATGTAATTAAAATAAACGGAACCAGCATTTCTTTAGATACTACCGGAATTTTGTGACTATTGCTCATTTTTTTTTCAGGAATTAAGATTAATTTACTAAAACCAAAGAAACAATATTTTTATAGTAAACTTAATATTTATATATTTTTCAATTTAAAACCCTTTAACAGAATGATTAAATTTTTTCGACGAATGTAATATGGAGATGTTTAAAAAGTTACTATTTAAATACTTATTTTTAATACGTGAACTACAGTTCGTTTACCTCCAAATATTTTCCAGCCACTTGGTGCGAATAAATATATGTGTTTTGCTTTCATTACCCTGGATAGGCGCACAACCCCAGAGGCTATAATTATTATCCTGGACAGCAACACCTTTCCATTCCAGTCCTTTGGCAATAAATGAATAATTTGCTTTTAGGTTTTGAGCATAAGTATTGAAAATTAAACAGCTTAAAAATACAAAAGTGATTAGTTTTAGTTTCATAGATACAGATGTCTTATTTGTACTCATTAATTTTTTTAGCAAATCTTTTACCCAATTCTAAAATACCAAGCGTATTAAAATGAACTTTATCATCTGGATTAGGCGAATTAGGTTCGTCACAACGTAAGGGTAAATCATCTGTATTAATTATAAAAGCATTTTTTAATGCTAAAGGATTATTTGAATTTTGATCAATGTTTTTTTGAGCTAGCCTCACATCTTCACGACCAGTAAATCTAGGTAACGGAACAGGTATTACGTAGCCATAGATAAAAAGCATATTTTTTGAATCAAATTGCTTTCTTACTCTCTTTATAAAATGTCTTAGATTCTTTCCGTAGTTGTAAGAATTTCTCATTCCTGCTATATCTCTGGCATCTGCTTCACCCTGCTGCCAAACCATTGCCCGAATTGTTGGTTTGTATCCTTTTTTTCTTAATTGTTCCAATCCCGTTTCTACCGTATAAATAAATTTTTTATACTCTTTACCAAAGTTAATAGTGTCTTTATTATTCTTACCCGGATTCCATAAATTATAAAGATCTGAACCTGAAAGAGCATGTTTGATCAGTGCAATTTTTTTGTCAGGCCATAAGTTTTGAAGTGAAGTACCTAGACTGAGTTCAACTCCAAATCTGTCTGGTGATTCAGAAGCTTGACAAAGAGAAACCCATTTCGTTGGTTTACCTCCTCCATTTAACCATTTTGAATAGTAAAAGAGTACCGATTGGTTTGTATGGAAATCAACGGGAATATTTTTCATATAACCTTGCCCTGTTGCATTGGATTGTCCTCCAATCAAGATTACTTCTATTGGTTTTAATTGGGCATTTAGACAAACGGAATAAATACCAATCAGTAAGGTTAAAAAATACTTTTTCATCGGATTACAAAGAAGTGTCTACATATAGAACACTCAGGTTTTTAATTAATGGTTGATCTATGGATGATGTTATTGTTAATCGTAATTTTTGGATGATTTGCGTTTCAAATTTTTCAATTCTTTTATGACCTATACTTTTTCCGACGCTTAGAACTTTCCATTTTCTATTAACGTATCCTTCTATTTTATATTCTCTTACTCTTTCTCCATATTGAATATCTTCTTGAATAATCACATGGTTTACCAGTATTTTTTTATTTAGATTAAGTTCAATTTTTTTTCCTTTCCCATGGGTGGATGCTATTGGTTTTGAGAATCGCCTTTTAATCTCATCTCCCCATTCTTTTAAACGTTTCACGTCAGGTTGGGGTAATAAACCATTTGGATCAGGGGTTAAACCGATAATTAGAGTAGAGTTTCTTCCAACAGATTTGTAGTACATTTCCATCAAATTTTCTACAGGAAAAATATGTTCTTCATCTCCGGGTTCCCAAAACCATTCATGTCGGCCATTATAGCCTCTTAAGGGAGCATCTGACATTGCCGGCATCCAAAATTTCCCATTAGCATTACCTTCTTTTAATAATTTGTAATTATTTGCATAAATATTTTTTTGAGTTGTTTCTCCTGCTCCGGTTGCTATGTAAGGAAATGTTGCCCAACAAGGATAGGAAACCATACCTGATTCAGAACCACCCCATCTTGCTTCTGCAAGTTGTCCGTTATGATAGAATAAACAGTTGGGTTGGTATTGCCTTACAATTGGCAAAACATCCGGGGCACCGTTATCTGGATGATCAGCTCCTCCATCAAACCATATTTCAAACAATTCTCCATAATTAGTACATATCTCTTTTACCATTCCTTCTACCATTTTATTGTACCATTTTTGGCGATTTTCTTTAAAAGCTCCTTCTCCATTTACTTTAAAATCATGTACTCCCAGGAAGGAATTCCATCGAATACAGAGATAAATTCCTGGTTTGATACCATATTTTCGGCAAGAAGCAACAAAATCTGCAACGAGATCTCCTTTTCCATTTTTCCACTTTACAGATTTTAAACTATACGGATTTACTTCCGACTGGTATAAAGCAAAACCTGTTTCATGAGTAGCTGTAAGAATTGCAAATTTAGCACCTGCATCTTTAGCCGCTTTTACCCATTGATCTGTATCTAAACTCTTCGGATTAAATATTTGATAATCAGCTACAGGATCAATTCGATTACCTCCTTGCCCGTATTTTTCCCCATCAAATACATGTAAATCATAATGAAAAATAACCCCAAGCTCTGCTTCTTGCCATGCGAGTTGCCTTTTGTTGGGAACGGGATATTTGTTTTCCATTATCGGAATAAAAACAGGATACGATTCATCACCATTCTTAACAGCCAAACTCAATACTTTTGGTTTGTCATCTTCATAATAGATAAAAGGACGTTCCAGGCGATCGGGTTTGAATAGAGATCCATCTGCCATATGAATTTGCTTAGGCATCAATACAAATTCATTTGATTTTTTCCAGTTAATTCCATCAGGAGATGTAACCATCCCAATAAAACCACCTCCTTTATTGGTGTGAAAAACTCCGTAAAATCGTTTCCTTTTTTGATCGTACCAAATAGACATATCTTCGGTATCCAAATAATCTATAACAGGTTTTTTTTGTATAACAAAATCTTTATCAGGAAAATTTGAAATTGCCATAGCTTGATTTCTCACCCACCATTTTGTTTTATCTTTATCTCCTTTTAAAATAAGGTAGTATTTACCATCTTTGCCTTTGTCAATTGCAGGATTTACAGTAAGCTTATTTATGGGGCCTGAAGGCTGAATTAAAGGTTTATCTTTTCTATGCCATGGACCATTCAATGAGTTTGAAATTGCAACTCCAGTACGTTGCCTGTTGCGTAATGGCATCCAGTTTTTATTTGGATAGCCTTCTTTTGCAGTTTCTATCAAATTATTTTCCGATAAAGGCTGATCTCCTGAGTTTGTAGAAATATAATAAAGGTAATATTTGCCATCGAAATATTTTATTTTTGGATTATGAGCTGTTATTGCATCCCAATAATCGTTTCTTCTACCCTTTAAAACAGTTTCTTTATATTTCCATGGACCGGCCGGACTTTTTGATATGGCATGAGCAATTTCAGAATGGGTTAACCATCCATGAAATCCATAAGATTTTTTCCATCTCGAATAAAATAGGTGGTATTTTCCATCTTTTCCTTTTATAATAGATGTCCCCCAGTTATAATAGCCTTCCGTTTTAAAGATGTTATCCTGAGCAACTGCTTCAAAATTATCATACAATCGTAAGTTGTCAGTTTTGTTTTGGGTAAAACCTATAAATCCCATCACTAAAAAAAAGGCCAGAATTATATTTTTCATATCTATTTAATTTTTAAGGCATCTATCGGCAAAGCAACTTTTTTACCAGTTTTTTTATGAACCGGCATTTGCCCATTTACTTCCTTTAAATAATCAGATAGTATTGTCGCTAGTTCTTTTGCTTTTTGAGGATGGGAATCTATCAAATTGTGTTGCTCCCCAATATCTTTTATGACATTAAACAATTCAAAGCGCTCATTATCATGATAATATATGAGTTTCCAGTCACCTTTTCTTACTGTACTGCTTGCTCCAATACCAGAGCCGGAAGGCCCCCATTCATTAGGATAGTGCCAAAATAAAGAACGATCTTTATCAGAAATATTTTTACCTTCCAATATTGGTTTAAAACTAATTCCATCTGTTTTTTGTATTGTTTTATAATCGCTGATTCCTGCCATTTCTAAAATTGTAGGGTAAAAATCTTCAATAATAACCAACTGATCGGTAGTGGACGAAGGTCTCACTTTCCCTGGCCATTTTACGATCATAGGTTCTCTGATTCCACCTTCATGTACAGAGCCTTTTCCACTAGAAAGAGGTTTATTATGGGTATGTTTCTCCCCTCCACGAGCGACTGCACTTAAACCTCCGTTATCCGACATAAAAAGAATAATTGTATTTTTATCAATGCCTTTTTCTTTTAAGTGATCCATAATATCTCCCAGACTTTTATCCATTCCTTCTATCAAAGTAGCATATTTTGCCTCAATAGGATCCAAACCCATATCTGTATATTTTTTTAAGTATCGTTTATCTGCCATGATTGGTGTATGTAATGCATAATGAGCCATGTATAAAAAGAATGGTTTTTTATCTGCAAGAGCATTATTCATTGACTTGATTGCCTCAAGTGTTAATGCTTCGGTTAAAAAAATATCTTTACCATAATATTCTTTTAAGTCAGGAACAGCCCATGGTTCTAATCTTTTTATTCCGTTTCCATAATTTTCTGTTCCCAGATAACTACCTGGTTGTCCGGCCCCTGTTCCTCCGATATTAATATCAAAACCAAGGTTTAAAGGGTTTTCACCAATAGTTCCTCTTGCCCCAAAGTGAGCCTTACCAACATGTATAGTATAATAACCTGATTGTTGAAGCAATTGAGGTAATGTTGTGGCATAAACTGAATATTTATTTCCTTCTATTGAACTTAGACCATTCATATTCCAATCAGGAAATTCTAATGTAGGATGGTTTTTTTCCATGTTATGGATATTATCTTTTTGAGATGTCCAGTTGGTAACTCTGTGACGAGCTGCATTCATTCCGGTCATTAAACTAATACGGGTAGGTGTACAAACCGGAGTTGCATATGCTTGTGTAAATTTCATTCCTTCTTTTGCCAAACGTTCCATATTTGGAGTATGATAACGTTTGTTAAAAGGTGTTTCCTTATTCCAAAAAGGCAAAGAAGTATCCTGCCAGCCCATATCATCTACTAAAAAAACAATAATGTTAGGAGGTTTTTTCTCTTCCTTTTTAACCTCACAGGCTCCAATAAAGATTGTTAAAAACAAGAAAGGCAGATAGTATTTTTTCATTTCTATTTCTTTAAATCACTATTTAACCAGATCGTTTTATTTGCTTTTAAGTTCAAAGCAGATTCTAATCCACTATAAACTATTTTTTTTGATTGATCCTCTTTGGAAGTTAATCCTAGTTTAACAAGTTTTCCATCTTTCCATTCTATGGAAACTTCTATGTTTCCCCGAGCTTTTAATCCTGATATTTTTCCTGTTTTCCAATTTGAAGGAAGGGTAGGAAGAATTCTGATAAAGCCTTCATGCGATTGCATTAAAAGTTCAGCAACTCCTGCTGTAAATCCAAAATTACCATCAATTTGGAATGGAGGATGCATGTCAAACATATTATCTGCAATAGAAATTTGTAAGAATTTATTAATATTTTTTGTAGCCTCATTTTTTTGGAATAATCTAGCATTGAGATTGATCATCCAAACTCGGCTCCAACCGGTTCCTGCACCACCGTATTTTAAGCGATAGGCAATGGTTTTTTTTGCAGCTTCAAAAGTTTTTGTATTCTTTTCAGTAATTTGATTACTTGGGTGTAATGCATATAAATGTGACATGTGTCTGTGTCCTTTTTCTGGTTCATCATAAGGTTCGTTCCATTCTAATATTCTACCATCTTTGCCAATAATAACTCCCGGATGTAATTTCTCTCTTTTGCGTTTTACTTCTTTGATGAAATCATCATTATAACCTAAAATTTTAGAGGCTGCAATAACATTATCAAAAACTTCTGCTATGATCTGATGTCCCATGGCACTTCCAAAAGATACTGCTGCTTTTCTTTTATCTTCAGCGATATAAGAATTCTCAGGCGAGGTTTCAGGAGAAGATACCCAGGTTTGTGTTTTGTCATCCCAAACCAACCAATCCAAATAGAATTCTGCTATAGATCTCATAAAAGGGTAAGCTCTTTCTTTTAGAAAAACTTTGTTTTGTGTATATTGAAAATGCTCCCAATAATGTTGAGCAGTCCAGCCGCCACCATGTATCCAGGCTCCCCAATAAGGTTGTTCTGCACGCATCCAGGATGTTGCCCATAGATCGGTTGCATGATGTATTACCGATCCTCTATCTATACCATATTGTTTTTTTGCTGTTATCTCCCCTCGTTTTTCAACCCGGTCTAAAAGATCAAAAAATGGCTCGTGCAATTCACTTAAATTAGTAACCTCAGCAGGCCAGTAATTCATTTGCAGATTGATATTCAAATGATAATCTGCATTCCATGGGGCTTCAATATCCTTATTCCAAATACCTTGTAAATTTGCTGGATTTGTTCCGGGTCGGGAGGAAGAGATTAACAAATATCTTCCGTATTGGAATAGTTTTGCAACCATATCTGGGTCATCATCTCCTTCTTTAATTCTTTTTAATCTTTCATCGGTTGCAATAGCATCTAATGTATACCCTCCGAGATCAAAATCTACTCTTTTATATAATTTTTGATAATCATTTACATGTCTCTTTAATAAAGATTCAAATGATTGATTTTTTAATAGAGTCAAAGTTTCTCTATTTTTTTGCTTGAAATCTTTATAATAAAAAGAAGTGTTACCAACAATAAAAATAGTAGCTTTTTGGACCCCTCTTAAAAGTAACTCTCCATTTTTAGGAGTGATGGTTCCAGAAGTGTTTTTGACCTTTAATAAAGTTTCAAATTTTACTCCATAATCTATCGGAAAAGGTTTTGAATATTTTATTCCTCCATATTGGGTAGCCATTCCAGTCATGCTGATCTCATTATTGGAAGGGTTTGAAACAGAAACAGTTGCATGTTCTTTATCTTTTGGACGACTTAATTCCAGATTGAAATTCATGCCATCTTTTGCAGAAGTACTCAATTCAATAACCAAAACATCGTCGGTTGCAGATGAAAATACTTTTTCACTATAATTATTCCCCTCAGAGGTATAGGTTACTTCAATAAGAGCACTACTCATGTCAAGAGAACGCTTATAATTCTCTATTTTTTTATCCTTATGAAAATTGATAAAAAGATCACCCATGGTTTGATGGGATCTTTTAATAGATTTATAAGAAAATTTTTCAACTACTAATTTATCTGCCTTATGGGCTTCTCCATTTTTAATAAGTTCTCTTATCTCTTTTAGATCTTCTTCTGTACCTCTTCCATCTCCCCAATCGGGCGCCCCAGACCACATAGAATCTTCGTTCAATTGTATTCGCTCTTTTTGAGGATCACCAAAAACCATTGCTCCCAGTCTTCCATTTCCAACAGGTAAGGCCTGCATCCATTTTGATGCCGGTTGGGCATACCAAATAGTATTGTTAAATGACGAATTTTTGTTTTTCTGACTAAATACTGAAACAGATAATATGATGAGCAGCAGAGTAGCAATTTTTTGAATTGTAATGAATTTCATGATTATTTATATTTCGTTGCCGATTATTTTAAAAGTCCATGCATAAGTATTTTTATTCCAGGTATTTAATATTTCTTTAGGAATTACGATCTTTAAACCTTCCTCTGCATTGAATTCCCATTTTAATGATTTTTCCATACCTAACAATTGAATAGTTGAATTCTCATCCGGTCTTAAATTTTTAAGAATTATTGTTTTACCTGGTTTCTTCATCACAATAGAAAAATAAACAGACTTTCCTTTTTCTTTTGTAAATCGAATATGATCTCCTTGTTTATAATTATTTTGTAGTTTTTCTGTTGTGTAAATGGCCTCTCCATTTATCTTTAACCATTTGCCTATTTGTTTTAGTCTGTCAATACTTGGTTTAGGAATAAGTCCTTCAGCAGTTGGGCCAACATTCAACAAATAGTTTCCACCTTTAGCAGTGACATCAATCAAATTATGTAATAGATCTTGAGCAGATTTCCAGTTATGATCATTTTTTTTATAGCCCCAGGTATCATTCATCGTCATGCAGGATTCCCAATCTAAAGTAGAGGTAGTTTTTAGTATTTCTTGTTCGGGTGTACCAAAATCTCCAGCATATTTTTTATCTTCTTTGTTCATCCCTTGCATCCCAGATCGACCCTTATCAACTCTGTTATTTATAATGATACTCGATTTCAATGATCTTACATATTGGTATAGTTCCAAGCCTTGTTCATGTGTAAAATCAGGAATCCATTCACCATCAAACCAAATAATTTCCGGATCATAATTCTCAATCAATTCTTTTAATTGCGGTTTCATATAATTTTCCAGATATTTTGCAAAATGTTCTTTATTATCAACTCTTTTCTTTGGATCATCTTTAAGATAAGAATATATCTGGGCACCGGGATGATGCCAATCCAAGATAGAATGATAAAGACCAAATTTTATCCCCTGTTCTTTACAAGCTTTAGAAAGTGCTTTTAAAATATCTTTACCAAAAGGAGCAAAATCTACGACATCATAATCTGATACTTTAGAATCCCATAGTCCAAAACCATCATGGTGTTTTGAAGTGATAACCACATATTTCATACCAGCATCTTTCATTGTTTTTGCCCATTCATTTGCATCAAATTTTACCGGATCAAATTGTTTGGCAAATTTTTCATATTCTTTAACAGGAATTTGAGCATTATTCATGATCCATTCTCCGTTATGACCTTTTACTTCTTTATTATTATATATTCCTGCCGGAACTGCATAAACACCCCAATGAATAAACATACCAAAACGATCATCTCTCCACCATTTCATTCTTTGATCAAAGGATTCTTCAGATTCTTCTAAATAATTAACTATTTCGATTTTTGCTTTTTCCGGTTTCTTTTTATCAGACTTGCAAGCATTCATAAATAATACAAGCAATATCAAAAAACACAATGATATTAGTTTTGAGTTTATAATTTTTCCAGCCATAATCTATTAAATTTAATTGTTTGATTTTTAATTACATTCACATCCAGTTTGATATCATAGAATCCCGGATGATTGATTTGAACTTCTCCTAATTTAAAAAAGTTATAACTATCAATTACCCAGGCAGATTTTGGTTCTCCTACTGTTTTACCGGTCATCTGGATCTCATGTCCTAATT
>JAUVCP010000228.1 GCA_030590765.1 Flavobacteriaceae bacterium
ACCTAAAGTATGGAACAAAGTGGTATAACCAGTAGAGTATCTTGGAGTATCAAAAAATTGTGAAAATCCATCATCCGGAACCCGATTGAATACATTTACATATGGAGTAATGATAAGGCCTTTATTTTTTAAACTCTTTTCTATATCAGGCATCATCTTTTTATTTAAAAACACCCCTAATTCACCTCCTAATTTATTGTGCTGTGTAAACAAATGGGTTAATGCATATTGATAATCAGCTCCATTACTTACATGATTGTCAATAAAAATATCAGGATTGATCAAATGAAAAATTTCAGCAAAAGCCTTTGCATTTTTCGTGTCTGTTTTAATAAAATCCCGGTTCAGATCAAAATTTTGAGCGTTGCCTCTAAACCCATATGAACTGGGCCCGTTTTGGTTTACCCTGCTATTTGAATTGCGATTTAAACTTCCTCCAATATTATAAACCGGAATGACACAAATAATAAGATCTTTGTATTCTTTCTTCAATTGATCATTTTGAACAATATCCCTTAAAAGCATCATACTGGCATCAATTCCATCAGGTTCACCTGGATGAATACCATTATTGATCAGAATTGTGTTTTTAGAATTTGGATTTAAGTTATCAAAAGAAAGATTCTTATCAGAACTATAAATAACCAAATGCAATTTTTTACCTGAATCGGTCATCCCCATTTCACGAGTTAAAATTTCAGGATATTCCTTTGCAAGTCCTTGATAAAAATTTATAACCTGATCATAAGTAGCTGTTTCCTTACCATCACTTTTTTCAAAAACCGTTTGAAATTTTTGAGCATTGGCTGTTGAAATAAATATTAAAAATGAAAGAAGTAGAAATCTCATCCTGGTTAAAATTCTTCAGATACTGCCTTAGGAACAAATAGTGATACATCTCCTTTATTTTGTAAAATATCACGAACAATACTTGAACTGATATAAGATGTATCAGCACTAGTCAATAGGAACACTGTTTCGATCTGTGACATTTTTCTATTGGTATGAGCAATGGCTTTTTCAAATTCAAAATCTGCCGGATTTCTCAATCCACGCAAAATAAAATCACTATCAATTTCTTGACAATAATCAATGGTCAGTCCTTTATAGGTATCTACCTTTATTTTGGGTTCATCTTTATATGTTTTCCTAATGAATTCTTTCCGTTTTTCAAGATCAAACATATATTTTTTGGATGAATTTGTTCCGATAGCAATAATGATCTCATCAAACAAAGGCAAAGCTCTATCAATAATATCGGTATGTCCTATGGTCAAAGGATCAAATGATCCCGGGAAAACTGCTCTTCTCATAATTTAATTCTTTAAAGCCATTTCAATGGCATTGCCAAATAATTCTTTTAAACTTATGCCTGCTGCTTTAGCCTGCTTAGGCAGAATACTCTCTGCGGTAATTCCTGGCACCATATTCAGTTCAATAAAATATGGATCATCACCAACAATAATAAAATCCGATCTTGACAAACCATTCAAATTTAGCGATTTATATATCTTATCTGATGCAATCTCAACATTTAATTTTTGTTTTTCTGAAATTCTTGCAGGCGTAATTTCATCTGACTTGCCTAAATATTTCGCGTCAAAATCAAAGAATTCATTTTCGCTAACAATTTCCGTAATGGGCAAAACTTTAATTTTATTCTCATATTCAATAACACCAACTGAAATTTCAATACCATCTAAAAATTCTTCAATCAAAATTTCGTCATCTTCATTAAAAGCTAATTCAATAGCTGGCAACAAATCATCAGAATTTTTAACCTTGGTTACCCCAAAACTCGATCCTCCCCTATTTGGTTTAACAAAACAAGGCAAACCTACTTTTTTTAGAATCATCTTATTTTCAATTTGATCACCTCTATTCAAGTAAAAGGATTTTGCAATTTTAATCCCATAAGGCTTTAAAAAACTCAAAGTATCACGCTTGTTAAAAGTAACTGCCATTTGATAAAAAGGTGCCGAAGTATGTTTTAAATGCAACAGATCAAAATAAGCCAAAATTGTTCCATCTTCGCCAGGATGACCGTGAATTGCGTTAAAAACACAATCAAACTTGATCTTATAACCATTTACTATTATTGAAAAATCAGCCATATTTACAGGGTGCTCTTCCTTATTCTCATCAACATAAACCCATTTTTCTTTCAAAATATGAAGCCTATACAAATCATATTTTTCAAGATCTAAATTCTCATAAACTACATTACCGCTTTGTAAAGAAATTTCAACTTCAGAGGAATATCCTCCCATAATAATGGCGATTTTTTTTTTCATGGAATCATTTTGATGAATACCTACAAACTTACAAAAAAGAAGTTAATATGCTAGATGGGTATTTGTAATGGTTTATTTTTTTTAAAGTATATTTTCATTGAAAAAATATATGTAATTTTGAAAAATAATTTTTGATGATGAGTTTTTTCCAATATTTAAAAAGTAAAGAATTTTTAAGAACCATAATTTCTATCCTTGTTTTGATAGTGATATTGATCTTCGGACTAATGAAATGGCTGGACAACTTTACCAAACATGACGAAAAGGTCAAAGTTCCAAATTTGGAACAATTGTCTTTAAGTGAAACACAAGTAACACTGCAAGATCTAAAACTAAACTTTGTTGTGATTGATTCGGCAAGTTTTAATCCGAAATTTCCACCGAAATCAGTTATTGAACAAGATCCAATAGCGGGAGACTTTGTAAAAGAAAACAGAAAGATTTATGTGACTTTAAATCCATCTGGCTACAGAAAAATTGCCATACCCAATTTTGTAGAAGGAGAAAAAAGTGGCTCTTCAAAAAAGGGAGTGGTTATTCATTTAAAATCCTTGGGATTTCGTATTGGTAAAAACATATACATACCTGGCAAATATAAAGATGTAGTACGAGGCCTTGAAGCAAATGGCAAAAAGGTGAATCCAAGTGATAAATTATCTAAAAATACCATCATCAATTTAGTTTTAGAAAAAGGCACAGAAAAAAGAGATTCCTTAAGATTAGCGAAAAAAATACAAGAATTACACAACGTTCAATAATGAATGAAAACCCAGAAGAAATAACCAACGACGAGCTTTATGAGCATTTTAAATTTGTTGCAAGCGAAGGACAAGAACCTTTGCGTGTTGATAAATTTTTAATGAACTTTATTGAGAATGCTACTCGTAATAAAATTCAACAGGCAATAAAAGCTGGTAATGTGCTGGTCAATGAAAAAGCTGTAAAGGCAAACTATAAGGTAAAGGCAAATGATGTTGTAAGAGTTGTTTTAGCACACCCACCACATGAGAATTTACTGGTTGCCGAAGATATTCCGATAGATATTATTTTTGAAGATGACGAAGTAATCGTAGTGAATAAACCTGCAGGAATGGTAGTACATCCCGGTCACGGAAATTATTCAGGTACTTTGGTAAATGCCTTGATATACCATATTGACAATTTGCCAAAAAATAGTAATGAGCGTCCTGGATTGGTTCATCGAATTGATAAAGATACAAGTGGATTACTGGTTGTTGCAAAAACGGAATTTGCCATGGCTAATCTAGCAAGTCAGTTTTTTAATCGCACAACCGAAAGATTATATCTTGCCCTTGTTTGGGGTAATATGGAAGAAGAAGAAGGAACCATTGAGGGGAATATTGGAAGAAGTCTAAAAAACAGATTACAAATGGATGTTTTCCCTGATGGCGATTTTGGTAAACATGCGGTAACACATTACAAAGTGATAGAAAGGTTTAGTTATGTAACTTTGGTGGAATGCAAATTAGAAACGGGAAGAACACATCAGATCAGGGCACACTTTAAACACATTGGCCATACTTTATTTAATGATGAACGTTATGGTGGTGATAGAATTTTAAAAGGAACAACTTTTACTAAATACAAACAATTTGTTGACAATTGTTTTAAAATTTTACCTCGTCAAGCACTGCATGCCAAGACTTTAGGTTTTGAACATCCAACTACCAAAAAATTCTTACGTTTTAATTCGGAATTACCAGAGGACATGGAACTTGTACTCGAAAAATGGCGTAACTATACCATACATCAAAAGGAATAACTACTTGTTAGAAAAATACAGATGAAAGAATTTGATATAGATGCATGGAATCGAAAAAGTCAATATGAATTTTTCAAAACATATGACGACCCTTTTTTCAATTTAACAACAGAATTGGATGTTAGCCATTTATACGATTTTTGCAAAAAGAATAATCTTTCCTTTTTTTTAGCATGTCTGCATTTTGCTGTTGAATCAGCCAATGAGATACTGGAATTTCGATTACGAATTATTGATGATAAATTATTTGAATTTGAACATATTGATATTGGATCAACCGTATTAAATAAAGATAATTCTTTTTCCTTTTGTTATTTTAAAAAGAAGGAGAATCTTTTTGAATTTGACCTTTCCGGAAAAGAGGTTTTAAAAAAACATGCTGAACAAACTGATTTTGATTCTAATAAAGAAAGTTTAAATCTGATCTATGCTTCTTCACTTCCGTGGATCACTTTTACAAGTATCAAACACGCAAGAAGTATGGGAAGAGAAAAAAGCGGAATTCCTAAATTCGTTTTTGGAAAGTTTTACAAATCAAATAATAGTAAAAAAATGCCCTTTTCCATTGAAGTTCATCATGCTTTAATTGATGGTTATCATGTTGCAAAATTTTTAGAAATCTTTCAAAAAAAGATAAATGATCTGTAGATAAAACAATTTCGTTTCTCTACATAATATCCACTTATCATATCAGGCATCAACTAAATACTACTTTAATCAGGGTATCCAAAAATAATATGATGTGTC
>JAUVCP010000127.1 GCA_030590765.1 Flavobacteriaceae bacterium
TGATGGTACTTTCCCTACAGGAACATCACAATACCAAAAACGTGATATTGCTAGCTTTATACCTACATGGGATGACAATGAACTTTGTACACAGTGTAATAAGTGTGTAATGGTTTGTCCTCACGCAGCTATCAGAAGTAAAGTAATAGATAATGAATTATTAAAAGACTTCCCATCAACGCTAACAAGTGTTGCTGCTAAAGGTCGTCCGTTTGATAAAAATACTGAAAGTTATATTTTACAAGTATCTCCATATGACTGTACTGGTTGTAATCTTTGCGTTGCAGTTTGTCCTGCAATAAGCAAAGAGAAAGAAAACTTTAGAGCAATTAACCTTCATGATAAAGATGATTTTGCAGCAGCAGAAGCATTGAACTGGGATCATTTCATTAAGTTACCAGATTATGATCGTACAAAATTAGCGACTAACAATATAAAAGGTTCACAATTCTTACAACCATTATTTGAGTTCTCAGGAGCTTGTCCTGGTTGTGGTGAAACACCATATATTAAATTATTGACCCAGTTATGGGGAGATAATATGCTTATCGCAAATGCAACAGGATGTTCTTCTATTTATGGAGGAAATATGCCAACAACACCATATACTAAAAATGAGGATGGTAGAGGGCCAGCATGGGCGAATTCATTATTTGAAGATAATGCAGAATTTGGCTTGGGTATTAAGTTAGCTTTAAATACCAAACAGGCAAGAGCTCAAAAATTGTTAAAAGCAATGAAAAGTGAAATAGGAGCTGATCTGGTTGATGCTATTTTAACTAATGAAGAGCGAGACGAAATAACCAAAGCGCAACAGTTTGATGACATTGATAAATTAAATGCAATACTTGAAAAGTCAGATAATAAAAACGCAAAAGAGTTGTTGGGATTAACAGACAACTTAGGAAGAAAGCATATGTGGATCGTCGGTGGTGACGGCTGGGCTTATGATATTGGATACGGTGGTTTAGACCATATCTTCTCATCAGGTGAGAATGTCAACATTTTGGTAATGGATACCGAAGTTTATTCAAATACAGGTGGACAAGCTTCAAAAGCAACTCCAATTGGCGCCAGTGCCAAATTTGCAATAGGTGGTAAGAAAGTAGGTAAAAAAGACTTGGCCTTACAGGCAGTTTCATACGGAAATGTATACGTTGCTCAAGTAGCTTCAGGTGCTAAAGATTTACAAACAATAAAAGCTTTTAAAGAAGCAGCAGCTTATGATGGTCCTTCATTAATAATTGCCTATTCACATTGTATTGAACATGGATATGATATGGGAGCAGGTGCAGAACATCAACAAATTGCTGTTGAGACAGGTTACTGGCCTTTATTCCGTTTTAATCCTGATAACGCAAAAGGTAAGAAGTTTAAAATTGATTCAAAAGCTCCGCAGGGAAGTGTTGAAGATTTCATGTATAAAGAAGCTCGTTTTTCTCGTGTTAAGAAAATGGATGAAAAATTTGCAGCTCAATTGCTTGAAAAAGCACAAGACGGTGTTAATGATAAATGGGAGCGTTTACAAATATTTAAGAGTTTGTAATCATTCGTATTAATAATAAAAAGGCTGTTTTTTCAAATGGCCTTTTTTCATTTGACCCAAATCATTTAAAAATTTGATTATGAAAGAAAAGGCAAAAAAACACTTTGATAAAGCACAAGAGCAATTGCATATTGCTAATGAAGAACTTTATAAACCCGAAGAAGATGTAGTTTCATATCTAGTCTGTAAAAGCTCACAGCATGCTATTGAAAATTATCTGAAGGGTTATTTATCTCAACGTGGATTTGAAACAAGTGAAAATGAAACCATGGAAGGCCTGCTTAACAGGTGTAAGTCTCTGGATTCAAAATTCAATCAAATTGATTTAAAAACAGTTGATTGCAGAGCACATCAAATTGATTCAACCTATTGTCAATCCGTAAAAAAAGTTACTTCTTGCTATGAAGCAGCAGATGACCTAGATACTTTTTTAAGAAAAACAAACCTTATCTAGAGTTTATTTTTTTATTAATTTAGGTTTCTTCATTAAAGTAAACTTTGTAATATTTCATTTTCTTTTCTTCGTCAAATCCCAATTCAAGATATTCTGAAGAAGCATCCGGTGCGTCAACATCTAATTTTATTTGAATGTTTGTATCCAGCTTAATTTCAGTTTTCATCTTTTGTTTTTGTTTTTTAACAACAACATCAGAAACATGGAACTGATTTCTTACCAATACATCATTATCACTTTCATATACCTTTTTATAATCATCAAATAACTCTTTTTGATCTTCAATTTCAAAAACAACCTCTTTGAAATCATGAATATTTACAGTATCATTCTCTTTTAAATAATCAATTGTTTTTGCCAAAAAATGACTGTGCTCCTGTGTACTGTATTCATTCTTTAAAACCTCATTTGAAAAATTCTTACACATTTCCATATAGGTTTGTGTATGATTATTTTTATCGTCTGCGTACTTTATACTTAAAAAATTCTTGAGCCAGTATTGTGTATCATAATTATTATTATCAACACTTAAAACCACATAACCTTCATCATCGGTATAGTTAACGATCAAACAACCTTTATCAATTTTCTTTGTACTGATCCCTTTTTGCACCATTACATCAATACTACTATCATCAACAAATGTTTGAAAAAAATCAATTTTATTTTCTATTTTAAAAATTCCAATTGCATTGGTACTCACTTCATTAAATTCAATATCTTCAAAAATTGCAATAATAACATCACCAATTTTTATTTGAGCAGAATTGGATTGTTCATATAAATGTTTAACGATATTTTTTGATGTCTCCACAAAAGTTTCCTCCTCCTGAAAAATACTTTTACTATAATTATTGATCTCATTCATATTCACATCTGCATGATGATGAAATCGAAAACTTTCGGTAAGATTGCCAAAAGGTTTTAATAAAAAAGGCAGCATTAATTTATAACTATCCTCATCAAAAACAACCGGATTCTCTGAAAATAAATTACGGGTATCATTAAATTTATTTCCAATTTTGTGGATGATTAATTTTGGTAGATTTGCTTTATTTCTTTTGATCATAATAGTAATATTTTTTGCGTTTGCAATAATACAAAAACCATTTCTGTGAAAACAAAAAAGAACTAATTTATTATTCATTTAATCAACTCTGAAATTTTAGATACATTTGTTTTAGATCAGAATAAATACTAAAACTAACCTACCTATTTGTTTTTTAACATATTATACTTATTTTTGTTGATGTAAACTCATTATCAAAAATAATTATTTTGAAAAACCTCGTATTTCTTTTGTTATTATTTACCGGAATCAGCTCAGCACAAACAATCATTTTTGATGCTCAAAATAAATGGGAACTTCCTATAGGCAGAAACAGTGAAACGGTTAAAATTTTAAAGTATCCGCTTCGAATTGAATTGAAAAATAACCAACTGAAACTTTATTATCCAGAAACGAATAAATTTTATTATGACAAATTGATAACTCCAATTAAGAGAGTTATAGAACTAAATAAAGATGGGAGAACCTATTTTTTATTGGAATTTGACCATAATGAAATGACTTTTTATTTTAGGATAACGAAAGATAAGGATCCTAACTATGGAATTGTTTACGGTATAGAAATTCCTGAAATTGAAAATGGACAGGTCATATCATATGATACTTTCTATTGATCTGTATTAGGAAAAAGCCTTTTATCAAAAGGGAATTTGTAAAAATTTATCATTTCCACTTTCTTAAAATCCACATGATATGGATTTAGTAAATAATTGAAATCTCCTTTCACAACCGCTGAAGGTACTATTAAAATACAATATTTATTTTCCTTAATAAAGTTGTCTCCAATTTTTTGCGTTCTATAATTATGTGGAAAATTACTCCATCTATCAAATAAATTATTCTCATCAATACTTTGTATTTTAATAAAATCAGGAATACAAATTTCCATCATCACAAAATCTAATGGTAAAGTAGTCAAACTGATATGTACAGACACTTCTGCCATAGCCAAAGCTCTGCTATTAGCACAATATATTATTTCGGCTCCTTTGGAGTTCCATCGGTTACCCGATCTTGAAGCACCAATACCCGACAATTTATTTGCATATTTTTTTCTGGAAAGCCTGTAAACCCGCATAATAAATTCTATACAAAAACACCTTGATCAATACGGTTCAATTCTTCCATTACCATTTCTTTGCCATAGGAATCTTTTAATAATTCTAAGGGAGTCATATTTCCTAATGCTATAGATGGTGATTTTAACCATATATAAAATTGATCATTCGAATCAAAAACTTCATTCCCATAATTTGTAACTTCAGCTAGTTCAATAATTTTTTCAGAGTGTTGTGGCTTGAACAAATGCTTTTTTTCATTCTTAAATCGTTGTAATGTCTTGGTAGATACACCTAAAAAACCTGCCCAGTCTTTTTCTGAAAAGGGAGATAATTCTTTTATTTTATTATAGAATGAATAGGATATTCCATTGCGAATAGAATGAACAATAAGTAATTTATTATTTAAAAAATCATTATAAGATATATCAACATTTTTAGTTTCAGATTTATAAACAGCAGAAACCTCGTTAACAAGATTACTTACTTCTTTCTCAAAATATTTATTATCAATCATTATATTAAGACATTTGTCTTCAAATTTAC
The DNA here is from genome assembly GCA_030590765.1 of Flavobacteriaceae bacterium. Lineage (GTDB taxonomy): Bacteria > Bacteroidota > Bacteroidia > Flavobacteriales > Flavobacteriaceae > Lutimonas. The sequence continues at coordinate 4,674 of JAUVCP010000127.1, forward strand.
GACATTTATCGTGCATAAACAAACACTTACCAATTAAAGATCCAGTTTCAACTGTTCAGGCAACAACCTAAATGACTTACGGTGATGTAAAGAAACACCAACGGCTCTGATAGCATTACGGTGCTCTTTGGTAGGATAGCCTTTGTTCTTTTTCCAGTTATAATCAGAAAAATCAAGATGAATATGCTCCATATACTCATCCCTGTAGGTTTTTGCTAAAATAGAGGCAGCTGCAATGCTCAAATATATACTGTCTCCTTTTACAATAGTTTGATGGGGGATACTATGATAATTTTTAAATCTATTACCATCTACAATGATAAAATCAGGTACGATATTTAATTTATCAATTGATTTATGCATAGCCAAAATAGATGCATTCAAAATATTTATTTTATCTATTTCTTCCTGATAAACATAAGCCACACCATATGCCAAAGCCTCTTTTTCAATGATTGGTCTTAACAATTTCCTTTGTTTTTCAGTCAATTGTTTGGAATCATTCAATAAATCGTGTTTAAAATCTAAGGGTAAAATCACAGCAGCAGCTACCACCGGACCTGCCAAACAGCCCCGACCTGCTTCATCTGTTCCAGCCTCTAATTTTTGATTTGAAAAGTTTGGTTTTAACATGATTAAATCTTATTTCAAAAATAACAAACCCAATTGAATTTGAGTGAATATTATTTCCTTAAATATTTTACCTTTGTCAACATTAAAAAATTTATATGATCAAAAAATTTATACTTGTTGTATTTTTCTTATTCTCTGTTTTTTCGGCTATAGCTCAGATCAACACAAGAGATATGCCATCATATGACAATCGATTTGTTGAAAATGATTATGACACAGGGGATCCATATGATACTACTCGAGTTGACACCAAAGAAATTGAAGTAAAATTAAGCGGTAAAACCTACTACAAAGATTATAAAATTATAAACTATAAAAAAGACACTACTCATATTGACACTACTTTAAACATTAAGGACGACTATACTTTTAATTATTTAAGAAAAGACAATTTAGAATTAATGGCTTTTGCTAATCAGGGGCAAACCTTTACAACTTTGGCACATACCTTTGATAATTATTCTACTTATCCAAAAATTGGTGCTCGGGCACAGCATTTTAATTTTTATGAAGTAGAAGATGTTATGTACTATAAAGTGCCAACACCTACAACACAGCTGATGTACAAAAAAGGCATGGAACAAGGCCAGGTTTTAAATGGAATTTTCACTTTTAATACATCCGAAAGACTCAATGCATCCATTTCCTTTAAGGGAATGCGTTCCTTAGGAAAATACAGACATTCTTTAAGTGATCATGGAAATGCAAGAGTTACCGTAAGCTACAACACTAAAAATGAGCGTTATTTTATTCGAACTCACATAGTTGCTCAGGATTTAAATAATGACCAAAATGGCGGTTTAACCGATGAATCTATTGAAAATTTTGAAAGTGGCAATGCACAATTCAAAGATCGTAACAGACTGGTTACAAACTTTACAGATGCAAAAAGTATATTGCGTGGAAATAGATATTTTCTGGATCATACCTATAAATTATGGGGCAAAAATGACACGCTTAGAACAATTCCTTCAGAACTAAAAATAGGACATGTATTTAATTTTGAAAGAAAAAACTATGAATATGAACAAGATGCTGCCAATCCAATATTTGGATCTGCGTTTACATCAAATATAAAAGACCGGACAAAATATTCGAAATTTTTTAATGAGGCTTATGTATCCCTAAATTCACCCATTACTTTAGGAGAGGTAAAGTTTAGAGTGAATAATTTTAATTACAAATATGAATACAAAAGCATTTTAATTAGTGATGACCAAATTATTGAATCAAATCTAAGTGGTAATTCCATTGCATTAGGAGGTGAATGGCATACACAGTTCAAAAAACTTAATTTAAATGTAGATGCATCTACTATTATAAGTGGAAATTTGAACGGATACAATATGATTGCATCTATTGATTATGTAAAAGACAGCTTATTAAATATAAGTGCTCATGCTTTTAGAAATAGCAGAACACCAA
>JAUVCP010000371.1 GCA_030590765.1 Flavobacteriaceae bacterium
TCCTGTTCAACCCTATCTAAGGATACTCCCCAAATAGTTCTTAAACCAGTCATGATCATTTCATTGAATCGATCATTTTTTGATAAAGATTCTATTTCTAAAGGCAGTTTATTTTGTTGAATAGCTTTGATATATTTCGCATTATTTGCAATATTCCAGCTTCTGGTTTTTCCATTGTAAGAATGTGCCGAAGGACCAATTCCTATATAATGTTTTCCCTGCCAGTAAGAAGTGTTGTGTTTTGAAAAATGATCTTCTTTTCCAAAGTTTGAAACCTCATAGGCGATATAATTTTGCTCTTTTGTTTTTTTTGTCAAAATTTCAAAATGATGTTGAGCTTGTTTTTCGTCAAGCGGAGGATATTTCCCTTTTTTGATAAAACTTGCTAAAGCAGTTCTGCTTTCAACGGTTAAGGCATAGGCTGAAATGTGAGGAATGTTTAGTTTAAAAACAGTTTCAAGATTTTCTTCCCATCTGGCATTGGTCATATTTGGTATGCCATAAATAAGATCAATAGTAATATTATCAAAGCTACTAATGGCATCGGATAAGCAGTCTTTGGCTTCCTTTGCAGTGTGGGCTCTGTTCATATATGCCAGATCTTCATCAAAAAATGATTGAATTCCAATGCTTAGCCTATTGATCTTAGTTACTGCCAGTTCTTTTATTTTTGTTGAACTAAGATCATCGGGATTAGCTTCTAAAGTAATTTCAGGAGAATCGATCACATTATAATTCTGGTATATGGTTTTCAATAAGGATTGAATTTCTCCAGAAGTTAAAATAGAAGGAGTGCCACCACCAAAATAGATAGTCTCAATATTTCCAGTGACTTCTCCTTTTCGTAATTCCAGTTCCTTTCGGATGCTTTTTAGTACTTCATCTTTCCGCGAAAGCGAAACCGAAAAATGGAAATCGCAATAAAAGCATTTCTGTTTGCAAAAAGGGATATGAATATAAATACCTGCCATTTAACAAGGGAATTCAACAAATTTAAAATAAACAACAAAGATACTTTGTTAATTGCCAATGTTGTTTTTTAGATCATAATTTTTTAAAAATCATCGGAAATTTACAGTTATTTGGACGTGTGGACTAAATTTATTATTATAGATCATGTTAATTGCCTGATATTACGTAACTTTATTGTTCGGCATTTTTTTATTTTGTATAATTAATTAAACCAACCTTACTATGTATGTAAATATTTTGACCTTTAAAATCAATGAAAAAGACGGAATTTCATCTAATGAATTAAGTATGCTTGATGATAATATCATGACAAAACCGGAAGGTTTAGACCGACTTCATGTTTTTAAAGACAAGAAAAAAAAGAATAAATTTTATTTGATTGAATACTGGACTTCAATGGATTTAAAAAATCAAATGGAAAAATATTCCAGTCATCTATTTTTAAATCGAATACACCAATTATCAGTTGATAATCACTATAAAAATATTGAATGTGATATAGTAATTTAAGATTATATAAAATTCTTCCAATTTTGTAACATTTGTCATACTTTTTTATTTAAAGGGTTTATATATTTGAATAAATAAAAAAGTATCATTATGTATGTACATATAGTGTCATTTAAGGTTATAGAAGGAGAAGAAATTACTTTTATTGAATTACAAAAATTTCAGGAAGCGAATGAATCTAAGCCGGCAGGATTGGATCACTATCATATTTTTAAAGACAGAAATGATGATTCCCGTTTTTTTTTACTTGAGTACTGGAATTCTAAGGAAGATAAAGAAAAATTAGAAGAAACAGAAGATCATCAATACTTTCATAAATTGAGAAAACTGGCTGTAGAGAAAAAATATGAAACTTTTGAATGTGATTTGGTAGTGTAAATATTAACCAATCCTATTTTTATTTTGATTAACAAATGCTCCCCAACCGGTGTAACTTTTACCTACGGTGGTTTTACCTGAATTGTAAAAATGACAAACTGCTGCGGCTAAACCATCGGTGGCATCTAAATTCTTTGGCATTACTTTAATAGCTAATGTATTTTGTAACATTTTGGCAACCTGCTCTTTACTCGCATTTCCATTGCCTGTGATTGCCATTTTTATTTTTTTTGGAGAGTATTCCGTTATCGGTACTTCTCTTGCTAAACCTGCAGCCATTGCCACTCCCTGGGCACGTCCTAATTTTAACATGGATTGTACATTTTTACCAAAAAAAGGTGCTTCAATTGCAATTTCATCTGGGTGATAGGTTTCAATAAGATGAATGGTTCTTTCAAAAATCAATTTTAATTTCAGATAATGATCACTGTATTTTTTTAAGATCAACTCATCCATCTGCATCAACTCTATGTTCTTGTTAACAACCTTTATCAAACCAAATCCCATGATGGTTGTTCCTGGATCAATACCCAAAATTATCCTTTCTTTTTGCAATTCTTCTTTAATTAAAATTTGAAATGAATGCTGTAAAACAATTATTTTGTTTCTTTGCGTAAATGTACAATATCTATCAAAAATACAGGTCAATAATAATAATTCTTATAAAATTACTTATAGTGACTGTTGCATTTTATTTTGTATCTCAAAAGATCACAAATACGGATATAGTTTCGAACGGTGGATTTACACAGCAAATAAGGCTAAATATTTTTAGCCAACCTTTGATTATTTTTTCTGTTTTAGGTTTTACAATGATCAATTGGTTTATTGAGGTTTTTAAATGGAAAACTCTGGTAAGTTCTGTTCAAAATATATCTTTTTTTCAGGCTTTTAAACAAAGTACCTCTTCATTAACAGCATCTTTATTAACTCCAAATCGAATAGGAGAGTACGGAGCAAAGGCTATTTATTATACTACTTATCAGCGTAAAAGAGTGATGTTTTTGAATTTGATTGGTAATTTGAGTCAGATGTTTATTACGGTTGTTTTTG
>JAUVCP010000299.1 GCA_030590765.1 Flavobacteriaceae bacterium
TAAATGGCTCGTTTTAAACTGTATTTTGAAGCACAAATGCTATTAGATTTTTTTAATAAGCGAAATGCTTTTTTATAAATTTCTTTTGAAGTAATTCCGTCATAAAGTTGAGGTACTATAGTTTTAATAATCGAATTTACTTCTTCATCTGATGCATCGCTTTTTTGAAGTGATTTTTTTAATTTCTCAAATGAGAATTTTTCTAATTCACCTGAATATTTTGTAATAAAGACAGAATTATCATTCATGTTGCTTAGTTTTAAAAACGCAATATATCAGTCATGATTCCTATGCGGAGTACATCAATCTGATGCATAAAATAGATGTTGTAATAATCCATTCCATGGTAATATTGAACAAAAAATCCGATTTCTTCGAGGAATTTTGGGTGGTAATAAAATGTTAAGCGTCCACTAAATCTGTCTGATTCAAATGTATCCCAGCCATTGATATCATCCAACATAATCATTGTTTCCAGTTTTAAAGAGATCTGTGCTCTTTTTTTTGCATCTGAATTTCCAATAGGAATCTTAAAAGATGAAAAAGTATTATGCCATCTAAACCCACTGTACATCCCACGAATTTCTTCAAACATCCAGCTTTGTGGATGGATCTCAAAGGAGGTTTTAAAAAATTTTTCGGCATTGAACTTTGAACTATGCTTATTGAAGAGATAACCAAATTCCATAAAATTTGTAGCGAAATTTCCTGATATCAGATTGATTTCTCCATTCTCATCATAGAAATCCCCTGACTGACCATTGGAGTGGTGAGCAACTTTACCAAAGATGGTGTGTTTACTTGCTGCTTTTTTATCATTGAGTAGATAGTAGGCCGTAATTTGAGGCATATAACTTGGGGTCCTAACGGGTAAAGATTCTTCATTAAACATCCTGATAATGATCTGGGCGGTTAGAACACCCATCAATCGGGAATCTTTCCTCTTTCGGATAATAAAACTCGGACTGATATTCGCTTCAAATATCAAAGGTTCAAGGTTACCGATATCAAACGGTAAAGTAACATAACTGTCACTTTGATTTACCAAAGCAATTTTAGCAAGATCAACTCTGGGTAATGAATCTATTTGCTGGGCAAAAGAAAGACCTGTAAGAAATAAAGTTAAAAAACATGATAACAGGTGTTTTCGCATATTTTAGTATTTAAAATTACATATATATAACTTTAATATTTATTTCTGTCTTGGAATCTAACTCAAAACTGGCTTTAGAAAAATTGGGTTTATTGGTAAAGCCAATAGATGTATAATTAGAAAAACCGATACCTTCTTTTGGTAGGATAAATTTCTTGTCGATCTTCCCATTTTTATTCTCATCATGTAAAATATTCACGGCATAATTCCCATTGGGTAAATCATTAAAAGTTATTGTTGATGTATTATTATAAATAGTTGCAATATCTTTTTTGTAAAACTTTTTAAATTTTTCATCAGGAATGGAACCTTCCTTGTTATATATTGCAAATTGAACTACACCTTTTGAATTTCGTAAGTTTTCTACTTTTATTGTTAAAGAATAAGATTCTTCATTATTTGGAAGATTAAAAGACAGAAAAATAGATGCAATTATGAATAGAAATATTTTTTTCATTGTATAATTTTAATTTGTTTTTTTATAGCTCCAAACAGCCAATGCATTCATTACAATTGCATAAATGGATGTCTTAATAAATTGAGGTAAAATATCAATAAAACTAGAACCTTTAAGCATTACCATTCGCAAAACTTCTACATAATATTTTACCGGGTTAAATTCTGTTAAAAATTGCGCCCATTGTGGCATACTTTCAATAGGTGTAAAAAGTCCGCTCATTAAAATAAATATTACAACAAAAAACCACGCAATAAACATAGCCTGTTGTTGTGTGTCAGTAAAATTAGATATAAACAACCCGATTCCTAGGATTACTAACATATAAACAGAAGTATATAAATACATTAAAGCTAAACTACCAACCATGGGTACGTTAAACAGAACTCTTGCAATGATCAAACCAACGGTTAACAGTACCATTCCAAGAACCCAAAACGGAAATAATTTACCTATAATAAATTGATGTTTTTTTATGGGTGTTACGTTCATTTGTTCTAGAGTTCCGATTTCTTTTTCACGTACGATATTCATACCTGATAGGAATAAAGTGATCATAGTAACCAGTATAACCAAAATTCCGGGAACCATAAATGTTTTATAATTCAGAGTTTTATTATACCAAAAGGAAGGAATGCTTAAAATGTTTTTAGGAATATTATTTATATCAGAGGCTTGCATTAAATTGGTTTGTGCATTTTTATTAAAACTTCGTACAATTTGATTGATATACACATTTTCAACTCCTGCAGCAGCACCATCAATGGCATTAATAATTACTAATAAATTTGTTTTTTTATTTTTTAAAAGATCGCGCTCAAAATACTGAGGAATTTCCAAAATTACATCAACTTCACCTTCTAACATTGCCGAATTTGCAATCCTTTCTGAGGGAAATTCCGTAATTACATTAAAAAAAGTAGATGCTTCAAATTTATCGATCAATTCTCTTGAAAAGGAAGTTTTATCATGATCAACATAAGAAAATGCAATATTTTTCACTTCAAAAGTTGCCGCACTTGAAAGAATGATCAACTGTATTATTGGCAAAACAAAAATTATAGGAAGCATCGCTTTATTTCTAAAGATCTGCTTAAATTCTTTTTGTATGATGTAACCTATAGTTTTCATAGACACGAATTTCACTAATTGTCATTAATTTTTATACTAACATGTACCAGTTCCCTTCCCATTGGGGAGGGTTAGGGAGGGGATTTATTCCAACCTAATCTTATATTTTTTAATACTTAAAACGATAAAAAATATGGTCATCCCAAATAAGATCAATGTTTCTTTCCAAATAACTGCTAAACCTATGCCTTTTAGCATAATACCTTTTAAAATAATAATATACCATGTTGCAGGTATTACATTACTTATTACTTGTAAAATTTTAGGCATACTGCTAATTGGAAAAATAAAACCGGATAATAAAATTACAGGAAGTAATAAGCCCATTAAAGATAACATCATTGCAGTTTGTTGGGTTTCAGATATTGTTGATATTAAAATTCCCAGTGACAATGCATTGATAATAAACAAAATACTTTCTGCTCCTAACAAGAATAAACTACCTTCAACAGGCATTTTAAAGATAAAAATACTCAGTAATATAATAATAACAGCATTGATTATGGATAAGAAAATATAGGGTATCACCTTACCAATAATTACCTGAAATGGTTTTAATGGCGATACAAGTAAAATTTCCATAGTACCTAATTCTTTTTCTTTAGTGATAGATATTGAAGTCATCATTGCAGAAACCAACATTAAAATAATGGTCATTACACCCGGAACAAACATAAATACACTTTTTAATTCTTGGTTATAAACCATACGTGTTTCGGGAACAATTTGATAAGGAATTTTTAAGTCTTTATTGATTTCTTGTTGGTATTTTTGTAAAATTGAACTTACAAAATTAGTTATATTATTTGCTGTATTAGGATCTGTTGCATCTGTTATTATTTGAACCGTAGCATTATTTTCTTTGGTTAATTTTTTGCTGAAATCTTTTTCAAAGACCAAAACAGCTTTTACTTTTCCTTTTTTAAAAATAGTTTCAATTTCCGTTTCATTCTCTATCATTTGTTTTAAACTAAAATACTTTGAAGAAGAAATTTTATTGGTAATCTCTTTGGTTGTAGCATCTTTTGATTTGTCTAAAATAGCAATATCAACATTGTTAATCTC
>JAUVCP010000103.1 GCA_030590765.1 Flavobacteriaceae bacterium
TTCTCCTTCTTTAACTATTACTTGTTTATTATCTCCAATTTCTTCTAACCATTCACCGTTTGCTTTTTTAGGTCGGATAAATTGAGTTTTTGGATCCCATACATTTTTGTAATTATAAGCTCTTTCAATAAAAAGCTTATAATCTTCTTCTTTACCAAGTTCTTTCGCCAATTGAGCAATACACCAATCATCATAAGCTAATTCCAAAGTATTTGGAACAGCTTCTGTAACTTTATCAATTGGGGCATATCCCAGTTTTTTATAATAGTCTAATCCTGAACGCCCGGCGTGAGTTGGAACAGGTGATTTTGGATTTTCCAAGGCTTTTTTACGCATTGCCTGGTATAAGAATTCTACATCAAAATCACGATAACCTTTTATATAAGCATCCACAATAATAGGAATCAAATGATCACCAACCATTGCTTCTCCAAATACATTTAAAAAATGCTGGGCAGGCAACCAACCATAATTTTCAGTTTTTGCCTGTATGGATTTGACATAGTTATTTACATGTTCCGGTGAGATTAAGGTCATTAAAGGATGTTGTGTTCGATAAGTATCCCAACAGGAAAAAGAACCATAAAAATCATAATTTTCTGCTGTGTGAATTTCTCCGTCCGAGCCAAAATATTTTCCATCAACATCCTGTGAAATATATTGAGCCAGAAGAGAATGATATAATGCAGAATAAAATATTTCTTTTTGTTCATTGTCATCGGATTTAATTTTGATTTTTGCTAATTCTTTATTCCAGATCGATTCCGCATCATTTTTAATTTTATCAAAATCCCAGTCCTGTATTTCTTGATGAAGATTATTACGGGCACCTTCAATACTGGTGTAGGATATTCCTACTTTTACCAAAATTCGCTCATCTTTTTTGGTATTGTATTGTACAAAAGCCCCAATTTTGTTTCCTGCTTCTTCATTTTTATAAGGAAAAATGCTTCCATCCGATTCCGGGGTTTTATAACTTGCATCAAATGTTCCGTAGTATAAAAAAGGTTTGCTGAATTCGGCTACAAAATATACTTTGCCTAATCCTGCACCTTTAATACCTTCTATTCGATTGTTATCTATTATTTTTAGGCTAGACATTTCTCCTTTGGTCATATCACCAATTTGATGACCAACGTCTAAAATGATTCTTGCATTTTTTGTTTTTGGAAAAGTATAACGATGAAAACCAGCTCTTTTTGTAGAGGTCAGTTCTACATTGACATCATAATCTTTAAGGAGTACAGAATAATATCCCGGTGAGGCCGATTCATTTTCATGATCGAATCTTGATCGATAACCTTTGTCCGGATCTTTTAAAGTACCCGGAACAATTTGAAGTTTATTAGCCACGGTTGGCATTAATAAGATCTCCCCTCCGTTTACCATTCCAACACCACTCCAGTGCGTATGGCTAAATCCCATGATAGAACTTTCCTGATAAATATATCCGGCACAATAGGTCCATCCTTCCGTATAAATATCAGGACTTAAATGAACCAGTGCATTTGGCAGGGAGGCTCCTGGAAAAGTATGACCAAAAAAATCAGTTCCTAAAAAGGGGTTAACAAACTTTGATAAACCACTTGATCCTTTTATTTGTGTCGTTTCTGGTTGATTGGCTTTAGTACATCCAATTAATGTTAATGCCAGACTGATAAAAAAAAATCTAAAGAAATATTTCATGTTAATAGTATTAAAATACAAACTTATAATTATTAAAATAAATGACTGGTTAATATATGATGTAAATTGAATAATATAGTAGAAACGATTGATTTCATATAGGCATTAATATCTTATATTTGATAAAGTTATTTTATTGATGACAAATCTTAATTAATTCTAAAATAAAAAACAATGAAATTAGTTCGGCTTCTGATTCTTTCAGGATTTATCGTTATATTTTCTTCTTTTCAATCTCCAAAGGATGATCAAGGAAGTTTTAAATTACTTCCTGTACCTCAACATTTTGAAATTACTGGGGTAAGTTCTTTGAATTATGAAAATATTCTGAGTTATTATTTAAAAGAAGGAATTGATCTGCCAAAAGTTGGAAAACTATTGCAAAGTATCCAATCTGTAAAAGAAGAGTCGAACGGTCATATTATTTGTCGAATAGACGGATCTTTGGATCTACCTAAAGAAGGTTATACACTTCATATTTCTAAAAATAAAATTAATATTATTAGTAAAGATAAGGCAGGTTTATTCTATGCTTTTATGACACTTGAACAGCTATTGGAAGATGCCTCTGAGCAGAATGTGTTTTTACCTCAATGCAATATCAAAGATTTTCCATTACTTTCTTACAGAGCAATTCATCTGGACGTAAAACACCATTTGGAAAAGACAGATTATTACTACAAGTTGTTCGATAAATTAGCTAAATATAAGATCAATGCTGTTCTCGTTGAAATGGAGGATAAGTTGAAGTACAAACGCCAGCCTGAAGTTGGATCTGCAGATGCACTGAGTGTAGAGGAATGGATAAAACTAAGTAATTATGCCAAAGAAAGAAATATAGAAATAAGTCCTTTGATCCAGGGCCTGGGTCATGTCTCTTTTGTTTTAAAACATGATAAATACAAAGATCTGCGTGATGATCCCAAAAGTGACTGGGCTTTTAATCCGTTGGATCCTAAAACCTATGATGTACAATTTGATTTGTATCTCGATGCAATTGAAGCTACACCACATGGAAAATATTTACATATTGGTGGTGACGAAGTGCATACCACAGGCCGTAAAAGTGGTAAGTCCGCTTTAGAATTACAATTGATATGGTTAGATAAGGTGTGCAAGTTTGCAGAAGAACATGATCGAATTCCTATATTTTGGGATGATATGCCATTAAAACAAGCCGGGGTTTATAAAGCCATGTTTGATGAAGAACTAACGGAAAAGGAAGTAGATAAAATATGGGAAAAGAATGAATATAAATTAGTGGAGTTTTTGGATCAATTTCCGAAAAACTGCATTTATATGAGATGGAATTACAGTTCATCTCAGGCTATTGGAAATGGCAAGGCAATGGAATGGTTTCGTAATAATGGAATGCAGGTTATGGGAGCCACTGCCGGCCAAACCAGATGGGTTTTAATGCCTCAGAATGAAAGTAACATGGATAATATCAAAGCATTCGCTGTGAGCTCTATAAAAAATGGTTTAAATGGATTACTATTGACCTTATGGGATGATGATTCTCCTCATTTTGAACTTTACAATCGAGGAATTATTGCTTTTTCAGAATATACCTGGGCAGGTGATAAAAGAATAAAAAGTGAGATTAAATCTGCTTACCGACAAAGAGAGTTTTCAAGTACTTTGTCAGATCCTGATTATGCCTTTATTGACCAGCTGGAAAAACCAGTTGCTTTTTGGAAAAATGCTTTTTTAAAAGGAAATAAACGGAACCACTTGCAAAAGATGGATAATCCTTTGCGAAAAGGAATTATAGATTTGCCTAATAAGAAGAATAAAGGAGCATGGTCTGATAAATATGCTAAGCGACTAGATCAGGCAGTTATTATTAAACAGGATTGTGATGCTATTCGTATAAAGATAAATAAAATGAAGTCACAGGCGATTCGTAACAGCTTTACTTTGGAAGTTTATGAGCAGGTTAATGAGATGGTAGGTTTTACCGCAAAAGCTTTACTGATTTTAAAAGAGTATGATTCAGCAAGTAATAAACAAGAAGAAATAGTGGCTTTACATCAGGTCAATCTACTTTCCGAAGAATTCAAGGTGCTAAGAAAGAATCTTGAAACCGTATATGGAAAATCAAGAATCTTGGTGAAACCAAATGATTATATTCTTGACCAGGATCATCATGCTCATTTGGCAAACCAAACCATTTCATTTGACTGGCAATTTTATACAGAGATGTTATTTTTAGAAAAAGTGAAGAACGAATTGTAATGAAGTTTTTCATTCTCTCTTTAACTTTAAGTCAAAGTGAGAATTAGGTTAAAAAATAATGCATTTTGAATAAAATAAAGGAAACAAAATAGGTGTACTTGGACTTACATTTGTAAGAAATCACTTCAACAATATAAAATTAAGAGTATGTCAGGTAAAATCACTAATTCCATCGTTTCGTTTTTAATGATCATTTTTCTCAGCTTTTCACTAATAGCCCAAGAAAAAAAGTTAAAAACTTCTTTTATTTTTCCTTTTCAGGAAAAGCATGTTCACAGTAGTTCGATCATTGAATTACCGAATGGTGATTTGTTGTCCTGTTGGTTCGAAGGTTCAGGAGAACGGAATGCAAATGATGTAAAAGTCAAGGGAGCACGATTAAAAAAGGGGACAACAAAATGGAGCAATCCTTTTTTAATGGCAGATACTCCGGGTCAACCAGATTGTAATCCGGTATTATTTGTAGATCAAAATAATAAATTGATTCTTTATTGGGTAGTTGTTCAGGCCAATCGTTGGGAAAATTCTGTATTAAAGTATAGAACTTCTACAGATTATATAAAAAACGGAGCTCCAAAATGGGACTGGCAGGATGTTATTTTACTAAAACCAAATGATGATTTTGCAGAGACTATAAAAAATCAATTTTCTTCAATGAAATCTCGTGATCTCGCATGGGCAGAATATGCACCACAATATGAAACCATGGTCTATGAGGCTGCCAAGGATAAAAAGAAAAGAGAAACAGGCTGGATGACAAGAATTCATCCGGTGATCTTACCAAGTGGCAGAATTCTTTTGCCTTTGTATTCTGATGGATATAATTTATCTCTTATTGCTATTTCTGATGATCAAGGAGAATCGTGGAAACCAAGTTTGCCAATTGTTGGATACGGAAATATACAACCAAGTATAGTACAGAAAAAGGATGGTTCTTTGGTCGCTTTTATGAGAGATAATGGAGATTCTCCGGGAAAAATATTAAAAAGTATTTCAATAGATAATGGTTATTCCTGGACTGCTGCAGAAAAAACTGAGATCATCAACCCGGGAACAAGTGTAGATGCAATTAAATTAAAGAATGGGAATTGGGTCATGGTCTATAATGACCTTGAAAGTGACAGATATAGTGTAGCGGTAAGCCTTTCAGATGATGAGGGTAAGACATGGAAATGGACAAAACGCCTTGAAAGGGATGATAATAAAAAAGGTTCTTTTTCATACCCTTCAGTGATCCAGACGAAAGATGGCATGATACACCTTACTTATTCTTACAGAATGGGAGAAAATAAAAAAACGATCAAACATGTAAGCTTCACTTCAAAATGGGTGAAAGGATCTAAGTAAAAGATTTATTTTGACTTTGTGTCAAAATTTTTATAATTTAGTTACCTTAATATCAAACTTTTTTGTTTAATTAAACTATTCCATACCATGAAACATTTATCGCGTAGATCATTCTTAAAATCGACTTCTGCAGCTACAGTAGGAGCCATGATAATTCCTAACCTGCTTAGCTTTTCACCAAATAATAGGTTAAATTTTGCTATTATTGGAGTTGGAGGCAGGGGACATGCAAACTGGGGACAGGTTCCCGGTGAGAATATTGTTGCCATGTGTGATGTAGATGATAAACGCGCTGCAAAAGGCTACAAATTGTATCCTAAAGCAAAGAAGTATAAAGATTTCAGGAAGATGTTTGATGAGATGGCCAATCAGATCGATGCTGTGATCATTTCAACACCCGATCATACTCATTTTGCAGCTACTATGGCTGCAATGCAATTGGGAAAGCATGTTTATGTTGAAAAGCCGCTGGCACATAATATTTGGGAATTACGGACCTTAAAAAAAGCAGCCAAACACTATGGTATTATTTCCCAAATGGGTAATCAGGGACATACGACTAATGGTATCCGATTGATAAAAGAGTGGTATGATGCAGGTGTTCTCGGACAGGTAAAAGAAGTTCATGCATGGCAGGGGAATAAAGTTACTTTTAAACCTGGCGGATATTTTACCAAACCAGAAAGTTTCCCGCCACCTGCCCATAAGATACCCAAACATTTTGATTGGGATCTTTGGTTGGGTTCGGCTGCATACAGACCTTTCAATACAGCATACGCTCCTAAGTCCTGGAGAGGATTTTACGATTTTGGCAATGGAATGTTAGGTGATTGGGCATGTCATACCCTTGACGGGCCATTTTGGTCACTTGATCTGGGAATGCCTCAAACCGTTGAAGGAATTGTGCCTAATCCTATTCCCGATCACAGTTTTATGCCGGAAGAATCTAAAGTGAAGTATGAATTTGCAGCGCGTGGAGATAAGGCACCTGTGACAATGACCTGGCATGAGGATGGAACAAAACCTGAGATAAGAAAAGACTGGGGAATTGATGAATTACCGGATTCGGGTATGGTGATGATAGGAGAAAAGAAAACCTTGATCACCGGTGGTAGGCCTAATAAACCAAAACTAATTGTTTCTGATGAAGAATGGAATGAATTTTTAAAAAATGCACCGGATAGAACCATTAAAAGGATCGGTGAAGAAAAACCGGTAAAGGAATGGCTTGATGCAATTAAGAACAATACCTTACCCGGATCGAATTTTGATTATGCAGCCAGTTTAACTGAAATGGCTTTGATCGGAGTAATGGCACAAAGATTTGCTACACGTCTTGATTATGATGCTGAAAATATGAAAGTTCGGAATCGTCCTGATCTGGATGCCTATATCAAGGAGCCGGTAAGACAAGGCTGGTCGTATGGGGAAGATCTTTAGAGGGAGGAATGAGTGAATGCGTAAAGGATAGAATACTTTAATAAGTTAGTGTAATAACCATTTTAGCATTTATGTATTTATGCATTTTTATAGAAATACACGAAACCAATTAAAAAAAATGTAATGAAAAATAAACAATGGATCAGTATTCTTATTCTTCTATCTAATAGTGTAAATTTTAGTGAGTTATGCAATAACAGGCTTGTTTGTAGGGAATACAGAATTCAATCATCATCTTTATATTTTAAACATTGTTTTAATTTTTGTACTGCTGAGAAATAATAATCCGGCTATGTTTGATACCCAACAGATCGGGTAAATGTAAAGCGGTGGTTTGTATATCTGACTGCTATTATTATTGTGCTGGCTATATTGTCCTTTGTTGCAATAAACATCCATGGAGAGCTCGGTGGATCTCACGACAGATTTCCAATGGATTAGGTATTGGAGGAATAATTATCTTATACTATGAGTTTACTACCAAATGGGAACAGATGATTGCCATAATAGTGCTTTACATTATTTTGGCTTTTGGAGCTTGGAAATAT
>JAUVCP010000233.1 GCA_030590765.1 Flavobacteriaceae bacterium
AATCTCCCTTTGTGTATTAACTTTGTTCTCAACCTTTTCTAATTTTGGATTATTTAAAAAAAGGATTTCATCAATTTTGTTATGATACTTTGAAAGTGATTTATAGATTTTTTGCTTCAAAGCATCATCTTTAATTCCCAGCTTTTTATAAACGTTATCTTCATCATACTTTAGTATTCCTGCAACATTTTTTGCCTTAAATTCCGGCATAGGAGTCTGACCTTGACCTTGGCCTGACCTTTGACCTTGCATCTGTGCAAATGATAGACCAGATTGAAATAATAGAATGAATAAGAATAGTAATTTTTTCATACGATGTGTCTTTTAATTATATTACTGTTACAATACTTGATTATCAGAAATAAAACCAATTATCATCTACAAAGTAACTTAAATTGAATTATTTGGGCTCTAAAATTTATGTTAAAAGAGAAGTGTAGTTTTGTTCTTTTTGTTACATAATGGAATAGTATTAAGTTTGATAAGATATAGTCCGTATAATAGGATTCTATAGTTTTTAGAATTAAGAAATATTTGGTTCATGACTTATATTCCAACTAAAATAATTTTTTATTATAAATATTTTCATTGAAATTACAATTCATTTTATGGGTAAAAAATAGTTAAACATCATATATACAGCTATATATGATTGTTTTTTTAAATTATTTGCTATATTTTGGAAGTGATTTTGTTATTATAATAAAAATTGTATTTTTACGTTTCATTATAATGTAACAATAGTAACATTGTTACATTGAAAGTGCAAATTAATACAATACTTTTATTAGATTTTTTCTTTAATAAGCTAAATTAAAGTTCTATTGTAACATAAGGTATTCATAGCTTAAAGATTTTTTCCCCTTTTAATGGCCTATCTCTAAATTATTTTAGGGTATTTGTTAATTAAGTCGTTTTTAATAAGAGTAAAAGATTGTTATGAATAAACAAATGCACTTTGTATATATATTAATTTTGGTACTTCTGGTAATCATTACAACTTTATATATGGGTTATACGGGGTATACTTATTATAATACTCCTTTAGAAAAAAGATTTTATCATCCACAATACAGCTGGTTTAAACCTAGTGGTATATATGGCCAGGGACTTGGTGTTTTAGGAACCATAATGATTGTTTTTGGAGTTGCAATTTATATTGCAAGAAAAAGATATGGTTTTTTAGCCAAAACTATCAGATTAAAATATATGCTGGAGTTCCACATATTTTTATGTACTCTTGGTCCTATTCTTATTCTTTTTCATACAACTTTTAAATTTGGAGGAATTGTTTCTATTGCATTTTGGAGTATGGTAGCAGTAGTCTTAAGTGGATTTATTGGCAGGTTTATTTATATACAAATTCCAAGAACTATTGAAGGTAGAGCTCTTAGTTTGAGTGAGGTGAAAAATATGAAAGTAAATTTATCAAATGTTTTAAGTGATAAATTTAAGTTAGAAAAAAGTTTTGTTGATACCATTGTTGGCTATTCAGATAATAAAAAACAAAAAAGGACAATCAGTTTAAAAAAGCTTTTAAAAGATTCTGATTTACCAATAAATGAAAGAATTGTTGTACTAAAAATTGTAAGAAATGAAATTTCTCTTTCAAGAAAAATTGAAAGGCTAGAAACCATGCAAAGGCTTTTTAAGTACTGGCATGTAGTTCACTTACCATTTGCTTTGATCTTATTAATTATTTTATGCATCCATGTTGGAATAACGGTAGCATTTGGATATAAATGGATTTTTTAATGGATAAAGACTGGGAACAAATAATTATTTACGGAACTGTTATTATAATATGTATAATAACAGTTTATGCGTATTTATACAGACAAAAGAAAAAGACAAAAGAAACCAAAAAGAAAATAAGCATTGCAAAAGAAGAGGGATTATATGAACCGGTTTCTTTACATCCTTATATTGATCTAAATACATGTATTGGTAGTGCTGCTTGTGTGTCTGATTGTCCGGAGAAAGATATTTTAGGTATTGTTAATGGAAAAGCAACGGTTATAAATACATCTAATTGTATAGGACATGGAGCATGTTTTCACAGTTGCCCTGTTGAAGCCATCTCTTTACGCATAGGTACAGAAACCAGAGGTGTTGATTTGCCACATATCAATCATAATTTTGAAACAAATATGGAAGGGATTTTCATTGCAGGAGAATTGGGTGGTATGGGTTTGATAAAAAACAGTGTTGAACAAGGGCAACAGGCAATAGAAAGTATTATAAAAACAAAAAAGCCAAATAAGACTAATATTCTTGATGTAATTATTGTAGGAGCTGGACCCGCAGGTATATCTGCTTCTTTAGCTGCCAAAAAAGAAGGTCTGTCAAGTGTAACCTTAGAACAGGATTCTTTAGGAGGTACTGTATATACATTTCCAAGATCAAAAATTGTGATGACAGCTCCCATGGATTTACCTCTATATGGACAGGTAAAGCTTCATGATACTTCAAAGGATGAGTTACTTCGATTATGGAATGAAGTGATTGATAAAAATGATTTGGAAATAATCGAGAATATTAAGGTAGAAAATGTTATTCCTACTAAAGATAGAACTTTTAAGGTGGTAACAAATAATGGAAAGAATTTTTATAGTAATCATATTTTACTTGCAATTGGCAGGAGGGGAACACCAAGAAAACTTGGTATTCCGGGAGAAGAATCACAAAAAGTAGCATATCGATTGTTAGAACCAGAGAGAATCTCAGGAAAAAAGATTGTGGTTATTGGTGGTGGTGATTCAGCAGTAGAATCAGCAATGTTATTAAAAGATGATAACGCAGTACTTCTTTCCTATAGAAAAGAAAATTTTGCCAGGATAAAACCAAAAAACAAAGAAAAAATAAAGAAAGCCATTGCTGATAAAAGCTTGGAGGTGGTGTTTAATTCGAATTTAACTCATATAAAGAATGATCATGTATCATTAAAAATAAATGGGGATTCAGGGTTAAAAAAAATAGAGAATGATCTGGTTTATATTTTTGCCGGTGGAGAATTACCAAATAAATTTTTACAAAATGCCGGTGTTGAGATTACCAAGAGATTTGGTTATATAATAAAAAAACATAAATAGTTGGATTTGAAAAATATTTCAAAACATATCATTTTTATAATATTTGTTTCTGTTTTTTTGAATGGTTACGGACAGATATCTCCCGGAGAATTGTCCAAATCCCATTCAAAATTAGAGGGCATTTCTAACTGTACAAAATGTCATGAACTAGGGAAGAAAGTAACCAATAAAAAGTGTTTAAATTGTCATGATGAGATCAATGATCTGTTAAAAATGGATCGTGGCTATCATGCAAATTCCAATGTTGCAAAAAAAGATTGTATATCATGTCATAGTGATCATCACGGAAGTAATTTTGAAATGATCAGGTTTGATGAGGATAGTTTTGACCACAATTTGGCTGGGTACACATTAGAAGGAAAACATGAAGTAATTGACTGCAGGAAATGTCATGAACCAGATAACATTGAAAATGATATTATAAAAAATAGGAATAATACTTTTCTAGGACTGGTGGACGATTGTATTTCTTGTCATGATGATTATCATCAGGAAACAATAGAGAGTAAAGATTGTTTATCATGTCATGATATGGAAGCGTTTGCACCTGCTTCCGGTTTTGATCACAACGAAACAGATTATAAACTTATTGGAAAACATCAAAAGGTTGATTGTAAAGAATGCCATGCGAAAACTATCAAAAATGGAATAGAGTTCCAGGAGTTTGCTATTTCTGAATTTAGTGATTGTAAGTCTTGCCATGATGATGTGCATAAAAATCAAATAAAAGGTTCTTGTATTCAATGTCATTCCGAAGAATCCTTTTCTCTATTTAAAGGAAAAGGGAGATTTGATCATCAATTAACAGGTTTTTCTTTAAAAGGAAGCCATAAAAAGATAGATTGTTTTGATTGTCATAAAGAATCTGATGATCCTGTTTTGGTTTTTCAGGATAAAACAAAAATTGATGAGAACAATTGTGTGTCTTGTCATACAGATGATCATGAAGGAAAATATGGAAATGAATGTGCTACCTGTCACAAGGAAAGTAGTTTTTTATCACTTAAAACCATGGATCTGTTTGATCATAATATTGCAGATTATTCTTTGGAAGGAATG
Source organism: Flavobacteriaceae bacterium (assembly GCA_030590765.1). Lineage (GTDB taxonomy): Bacteria > Bacteroidota > Bacteroidia > Flavobacteriales > Flavobacteriaceae > Lutimonas. The sequence goes on from JAUVCP010000233.1 coordinate 4,152, forward strand.
CATTTAAAAGTGGATTGCAAATCCTGTCATACAGAAAGATATTCAGAGTCTATTGATTTTTCAGCTTGTAGTAATTGCCACGATGATTATCATCATAAAGAATTTGAAAAAAATGGTATATCACCTGATTGTAAAGAGTGTCATTCTTTAGAAAATGGTTTTGATTATAGCTTGTTCTCCGTAGAGAAACACCAAATAACTGGGTTTCCTTTGATTGGAGCACATGTTGCAACCCCTTGTTTTGCATGTCATGTTAGTGAAGAAAAATGGACTTTTAGAGATATGGGAAGTGCTTGCGTGGATTGTCATCAGGATATCCATAAAAAGGATTTAAGTAGTAAATATTATCCAGACAATTCATGTATAGCCTGTCATATAAATGATGCATGGGATATTGTAAACTTTGACCATCAACTTACCAAATGGCCATTAAAAGGTAAACATCTGTCTATTGCATGTAAGGAATGTCATACACACCCACCAGAAGATGGCCTCGTAAAAAAAATAGTATTTGCAAATACAAATGATAAATGTTCAAGCTGCCATGAGAATATACACGATGATCAATTTGCGATCAAAGGGATAACAGATTGTAAAAGATGCCATATACCGGATAATTGGT
>JAUVCP010000159.1 GCA_030590765.1 Flavobacteriaceae bacterium
ATGGATGTTTCTGATGAAGACCTGAAAAATATTGATGTAACCGAAACTGGTGATACAAAAACAATTTTGGGATATAAATGTAAAGGGTATAATGTTATTGTAAATAAAGATGGTACCGCAACAAAAATGACCATGTACACAACTGATAAAATTTCTGCTCCAAATCAAAATAGTACGGGTTTAGGAGGAAAAATAAAAGGATATCCAATGTATTTGGTATTGAATATTTCTCAATCTGGAATGCCAATGAAAACAACTATGGAAGTTACTGAAATTAAAAATGAAAAGGTGGATAACAGTAAGTTTGACATGACTATTCCTGAGGGATATTCAGAAATGGATACCGGCAAGAATTAGGAGAGACCTAACAAATAAAAATCCGCCAATTGGCGGATTTTTATTTGATTTTTATTTATTTTAAGATAACCCTGATATTTTACCATTCTTATCAATAAACATATTTTCACTGGCCGGAACTCTTGGCAACCCTGGCATACGCATCATTTTTCCTAAAATTGGAATAAGAAATTTTGCGCCTGCAGCAATTTCAATCTCTCTTACATGAACAATAAAACCTTTTGGCCTACCAATTAGTTTTTCATCATCAGAAAAGGACTTTTGTGTTTTTGCCATACAAATCGCAAAATCATTAAAACCAAGTCTATCAATTCTTTTTAGATTTAATTTTGCTTTTTTATCAAAACTAACACCATCAGCACCATAGATCTCCTTTGCTATCTTTTCAATCTTTTCAACTACAGGTGAATTCCAGTCGTATAACGGTTTAAATACTGTTGCTTTATTCTCAACAATATCAACTACTGCTTTAGCAAGATCTATAGTTCCATCACCTCCTTTCTCCCAACCTTCTGATAAAACAGCATTTACACCAAGTTCACCACAGGCATCCTTGATGAATTGAATTTCTTCTTCAGAATCATTAGTAAATGCATTGATGGCCACAACCGGTTCAATGTTGAATTTTCGAATATTCTCAATATGCTTCTCCAGATTAGGGAACCCTTTTTTAACATAAGATAAATTAGGTGTATTGTATTGGTCTTTTTTAGCGCCACCGTGATGTCTTAATGCTCTAATTGTAGCCACAAGAACAACTGCTTTTGGATTCAAATTTGCAGCAACCGATTTGATATTCAAGAATTTCTCTGCTCCAAGATCTGCTCCAAAACCAGCTTCGGTAATTACATAATTAGATAAGGTAAGACCCATTTTAGTTGCCAAAATAGTATTGGTTCCTTGTGCAATGTTCGCAAACGGACCACCATGTAAAATTGCAGGATTCTTCTCTAAAGTTTGCACTAAATTAGGCTTAATAGCATCTTTTAATAAAATTGCCATCGCATTTTCAGCTTTTAGATCTCGAGCAAAAATTGGTTTTTTATCATAAGTAAAACCAATAAAAATATCTCCTAAACGTTTTTTAAGATCTTCAATTCCTGATGTCATACAAAGAATTGCCATGATCTCAGAGGCTGGAGTAATATTAAATCCGTCTTCACGTGGAATTCCGTTAAGAGTTCCTCCCAATCCAATCGTAATATTTCGCAATGCCCTGTCATTCATATCAATAACTCTTTTCCATAAAATAGTACGAGGATCAATATTCAAAGAACATGGCACACATTGTAAGTTATTATCAATCAAAGCTGAAAGTAAATTATTAGCCTTTTCAATTGCATTAAAGTCACCTGTAAAATGCAAATTAATATCTTCCATTGGCACCACCTGAGAATAACCTCCACCGGCTGCACCTCCTTTAATACCAAAAACCGGACCCAATGATGGCTCTCTTAAAACTACAGTTGTTTTCTTGCCTATTTTATTCAACCCCTCTGTCAACCCTATTGATACCGTTGTTTTACCCTCTCCTGCAGGCGTTGGAGTTAATGCGGTTACCAAAACCAGATTGTTCTTTTTAATCTTTTTCTCATCAATTAGATCAAGAGGTAATTTAGCTTTGAACTTTCCGTAAAGTTCAAGATCATCTTCCTTAATATTTAACTTTTTTGCAATTTCCCTAATAGGTTCTAATTTCGTGTTTTGTGCAATTTCAATATCTGATAAGTATTTCATAAGTAACATTTTTAAAAGGATATAAATTTACTAAAAATTTATCTATAATGTATTGATGACCTAGCTCTAAAATTCACAATATATTCCTTTAAAAGCTAAATCTTTTGAGTATATTTGCGCGATTATAACAAATACGAAGTTTAAAATTAAAAAAAGCAATGCAAAACAAAGGACTTATTAAGTTATTTGCTATCATATTTAGTTTGGTATGTTTATACCAACTATCATTTACATGGGTAGCAAAAGATGTGGAGAAAGATGCAGTTATTTATGCCGAATCAAATTCAGCTGACAACAATGCAGATGAATTAAAAATATTAGAAAGACAATATCTGGATTCTGTGGCAAATTTACCAGCTTTAAATTTAGGGTTTACCAATTTTACCTATAACGAAGTTAAAGAAAAAGAAATCAATCTTGGTCTTGACCTTAAAGGTGGAATAAACGCAACCTTAGAAGTATCTGTAAGAGACATTTTACAGGGCTTATCAAACAATTCAAAAAACCCGGTATTTAACGAAGCACTGGTAAATGCAACAAAAGCTGAAAAAAATAGTGATAAAGATTATATTGATCTGTTTTTAAATGCTTTTCAGGAAGCCAGTAAGGGCACTGTTAAATTAAGTGATCCTACTATTTTCGGAAACAAATCACTTAAAGAAAAGATCAATTTTAAAATGAGTGATGATGAGGTCATTCCTATTTTAAAAGAGGAAGTTAAAGGATCTATCAATACTGCTTTTGAAGTATTACGTAACAGGATCGACCGTTTTGGTGTGACACAACCAAACATCCAGCAGGAAGGTGAATCTGGTAGAATTATTATTGAACTACCAGGTGCTAAAGACATTGATAGAGTTAGAAAGCTTTTACAAAGTACGGCAGAATTACAGTTTTGGGAAGTGTATACCAATCAGGATCTTGCTCAATTTTTTGTTTCTGCCAATACTACTTTAGCAGATATAGTAAAATCAGAGGAAGATATAAAAACCACAGACGAAACAACTACTGCAACAGATGATATTGACGACTTACTTGGTGAGGTTAAAGACTCTGTAAATATAGAAGCTAAAAATCCATTGTTCAGTAAACTTTTTGTGAGATTTCCACAATCTCAAAATGATATCAGCTCTATTCTAGCTTCTGCAAATGTAAAAGACACAGCTATTATTAATGAATATCTTACTAAAAAAGAAGTAAGAAGTTTGTTGCCAGCTGAAATGAAATATGCGAAATTTGCATGGGATGTTAAACCTCTTAATGATTCTAAAATAATTAATCTTTACGCTTTAAAATCTAACAGAGAAGACAAAGCACCTATTGAGGGCGATGTGATCTCTGATGCTTCTCAGGTTTTTGATCAATTAGGAGCAAATCCAGAAGTTAGTATGACCATGAATAGTGTTGGAACTAAACAGTGGGCTAAAATGACTACTGCTAATGTTGGGAAATTTGTAGCTGTTGTATTAGATGACTACGTTTATTCAGCGCCAAGAGTTAATGATGCAATTACTACTGGTAGAACTTCTATCTCAGGTCAATTCTCTATTGATGAAGCACAGGATTTGGCAAATGCATTAAAATCGGGTAAACTACCTGCTGCTGCAAGAATTATTCAATCTGATGTTGTTGGACCATCATTAGGGCAAGAAGCAATTAGTAGTGGTACAAGTTCATTTATTCTTGCATTATTAATTGTATTAGCGTGGATGATTTTTTATTATGGAAAAGCTGGTGTTTTCTCTGATATCGCTTTAGCTATAAACATCTTGTTTATATTTGGTGTTCTTGCTGCATTTGGTGCAGTATTAACTTTACCTGGTATTGCAGGTATTGTTTTAACAATTGGTATGTCAGTAGATGCGAATGTACTTATTTACGAGCGGATCAAAGAGGAAATGATCAAAGGCAAAGGAATGAAAGAATCCATTAACGATGGGTTTAGCGGAGCCTTATCTTCCATTATTGATGCAAATATTACTACTTTATTAACAGGTATTATACTTTATATTTTTGGTACAGGTCCGGTTAAAGGTTTTGCTACAACTTTAATTATTGGTATTCTTACCTCTTTATTTTCAGCAATTTTCATCACTCGATTATTAATTGAATGGTATATAAATAAAGGAAATAAATTAACCTTCAATACAGCTATTACAAGAGGCTGGTTTCAGGATATTAGAGTCAATTTCTTACAAAAAAGAAAAATGGCCTATATCATTTCAGGAACAATTTTACTTTTAGGGATTGGATCTTTATTTACCAATGGATTAAATTATGGTGTAGATTTCAAAGGAGGAAGAACATATACAGTTCGTTTTGAAAATAAAATTAATGCTGCTGAAGTTGCCAATTCATTAAAGGAACAGTTTGGAAGTTCTCCGGAAGTGAAAACATTTGGTTCTGCTAATCAATTAAAGATTACAACTAAATATAAAATTGATGATGATGGAGTAACTGTTGATGATGAAGTTCAGAGACTACTTTATAAAGGTGTTAAGTCTCATTTGCCCGAAAGTATTACATATGAGAAATTCAAAGGAGCAGACAATGAAATGAACATAGGGATAATGCATGCTATAAAAGTAGGACCAACTATTGCAGATGATATCAAACAGGCTGCATTTTGGGCTATTATCGGTTCATTGATCGTTGTATTCCTTTATATCCTTATCCGATTTAAAAAATGGCAATACAGCTTGGGTGCTGTTGTTGCAGTATTCCATGATGTATTGATTGTACTGGCGGTATTCTCTGTGTTCCAGAATTTATTACCATTTGATATGGAAATCGGACAGTCATTTATTGCAGCAATACTAACCGTGGTAGGTTACTCATTAAATGATACAGTGGTTATTTTTGACAGGATTAGAGAGTTTACAGAAAAACATACCTCATGGCCTTTTAACCGTGTAGTTGATGCTGCATTGAGTAGTACACTGGGTAGAACGATTAATACCTCTGCAACTACCTTGATCGTATTATTGGCTATCTTTATTTTTGGAGGTGATTCCATCAAAGGGTTTATGTTTGCAATGATTATCGGTGTAATTGTAGGTACATATTCTTCATTATTTATTGCATCACCAATTATGTATGACACTACAGTTAAACTGGATAAAAAATAAATTTATTTATCCGTAATAATATTAACAAAACCCTTTAAGATCAAATTCTTAAAGGGTTTTTACTATTAAAAGAACCTTAAATTGAGATTGAGAAACTTATGATCATTTTTTTATTTTGTCTTAGGCGACTATCCAAATAATGAATTCAAAAATATTTAATGTATTTTCTTATTCTATTTTTTTGTGATTTAGGTATTATGTACTTTTGCTCTTTTATTTTTTGATTTTTTGGACACTAAAACTTTAGGCAAATGGAACTTATCAAATTACACGACAAGCAGTTTAAACCTTTTATAAAAAAAGAAGATATCGCTAAATATGTTAAGCATATCGCAAATGAACTTGCTTCAGATCTCGGCAAAGGCGAAGTACCGGTTTTTATTGCAATCTTAAACGGTTCATTTATGTTTGCAGCTGATTTTTTAAGAGAATATCCCCATGATTGCCATATCTCATTTGTGAAATTATCGTCATACCAGGGAGTAAATTCTACCGGAAAAATAAGACAGCTTGTTGGCATCAATGAAGATTTGGAAGGCAAGACAATTGTTATTTTAGAAGACATTATTGATACAGGAAACACCCTTACAGAGATCTATGAAATTTTCAGAAAAAAGAATGTTAAAAAACTTATTATTGCTACCTTATTTTTTAAACCAGATGTATTT
>JAUVCP010000180.1 GCA_030590765.1 Flavobacteriaceae bacterium
GGCTCTACTTTTCCCGGTCAAAATAATTTTCAAACCGCTTTGCAAAATACAGAAAAAAGTTTGAAACAGATTTATGCCAAAATGCCAGATGACTGGAGAATGTTTATTGAGTATAAGCCATACGAGCCAAACTTTTACAGTACTGTAATTCAGGATTGGGGCAGTTCGTTTATGTTGGCAAATGCCTGTGGAGAAAGAGCTTTTAGTTTGGTTGATCTGGGCCATCATTTACCTAATAGTAATATTGAACAAATTGTTTCCACTTTGATGCTAAAAGGGAAATTGGGTGGTTTTCATTTTAATGACAGTAAATATGGTGATGATGATATTACTGTTGGATCTATCAAACCATATGCCTTATTCTTGATTTTTAATGAATTGGTTTATGGTATGCAAAATAATCCTCAAAATCCGGATCTGGCATGGATGATTGACGCAAGTCATAATATAAAAGATCCTCTAGAAGATCTTTTACAATCTATTGACGCTATTTTAATTGCTTATGCTCAAGCTTTATTGATAGATCAAGACAAGCTAAAAGAGGCACAAAGCAATAATGATGTAGTACTTTGTCAAGAAATTTTACATGAAGCATATCGAACTGATGTTAGACCTTTGATAAGGCAAGCAAGAATAAATTCTGGTGCAGCTTTAGATCCTCTTAAAGCTTATCGAAATTTTGATGTTCGTTCGGTATTAATTAAAGAAAGGGGTCTCCATACCAAAGCTTCAGGATTATAAATGAAAAAAAAAATAGAAGTAACTGCAATATTTGATATTGGTAAAACCAATAAGAAAATCATATTGTTTGATAATAGTCTTAACGTTGTTTTTGAAAAGGAGGTGAAGTTTGCAGAAATTCTGGATGATGATGAATTTTTAGGTGATGACATAGATATGATTGAGAAATGGATAATTGACATTTTAAATGAATTATTATCCAATAGCAATTATAATGTAAAAGCAGTTAATTTTTCTACTTATGGAGCCTCATTAATTTATCTTGATAAAAAAGGAAAAAGACTCACTCCATTGTATAACTATTTAAAAGAAATGCTGCAAAATATACCTGAAAGTATTTACTCAGAAAACGGTGGATTGTTAGAATTTACAAGAAAGACTGCATCACCTGATTTAGGCTTCCTTAATTCGGGATTACAGATAAAATGGTTGCAAATCAAAAAACCAGAAATATATGCAAAGGTTAAGAATGTATTACATTTTCCTCAGTATTTGAGTTTTTTATTTACGGGTCGTATTATTTCAGAATATACTTCAATAGGTTGCCATACTGCTCTGTGGGATTTTGACAGGCATCAGTATCACAATTGGGTAAAATCATTGGATTTTGAATTACCTAAGCCGATTTCAAATTCAACTGTGTTCGAAAATGAGTTTCGAGGAAAAAATATAAATTTTGGTATTGGTATACATGATAGTTCTGCGGCTTTAGTACCCTATTTACTTTCAAATAAAAAGGAATTTATTCTTGTATCTACAGGTACTTGGTGCGTGGCCATGAATCCTTTTAACAAGGAACCATTGACCCAACAAGAAATTAAAAATAATTGTTTGTGTTATTTAAGTGTCAATCAAGAACAAGTAAAATCATCACGATTTTACATGGGATATATGCATGAAATAAATGCAAAACGAATTAGTGATTATTTTGGAGTTGATGATGATATATTCAAGAAAATGAAATTAGATTCAGAAGAAATAGATCAATTGAACCATAAGTACGGTAGTGAAATGGTTTTCTTTAAAAATGGTATTCCGGATAATTATCTTGATGAAGAAGTTGAAATGACAAAGTTTTCAACATATTCAGAAGCATATCATCAACTAATGATAGATTTAACACGGCTCTCTATGCAATCAATAGATAGTATAATTCCTGAGAACGACACTACGGATAATATTTTTATCTCTGGTGGTTTTGCAAAAAACGAAATCTATGTAAAATTATTGGCAGTTTATTTTAAAGATAAAGAGGTGTACACTTCCGAAGCAGATAATGCCAGTGCATTGGGTGCTGCTGCTATTATTTGGAAGGAAATCAATGCAGAGATTGATCCTGAATTTGATTTAGGACTTAAACTTTGGAAAAACAATTAGAATAGAAATATTTTGTAAACATGAGGTGCAATTCATCTCAATAACAAGAAAAAAGTGAATTTAAAAACGATACATCCAGAAGAATTAATAACCTTAATTCTTGGTGAAATATACAAAGCAGGAAATACCACTACATTTGGTGGTAATATTTCTACCCGCGATGAGAAAGGTGATATTTGGGTAACATCATCTGGAATTGATAAAAGAACCCTAACAGTAAAAGATATTAATTGTGTTAGAACTATACCAGAAAGCTGGATTTTCCATCAAGATGTGATGTATAAAAAATATGGAGATCAATTTGCCAGCGATACAGAAATTGCTGATAAAATTACATTAGGGAGTCCGTTAGCGATTATAGAAAATGATTCAGTTGTTGCTGTCAAAAGGAATTTAACACTTGCTTTTGATAGATTAGAGATAGGAGAATTCTCCGCAAAATCACTGGTTATGGGCAATAAATTAGGAGATTTTATACCTATGTCAGAAAAAGATGTTGAAGATTTAAGAAAAGCTGTCCTGAAATAAAAAAATTGAGGATAAACCTTATATATCAAACTAATTTAAAGTAAAAAATATGGCTGATGATACACAATTAAATAGCATTAATGAAAATGATATTGATATAAATTCCGGAGGAGAATTTGAGAGGACTCCTGTTCCCGAGTCTAACCTTAAGAGCTGGAAATATTTTTTAGGAATGTACGCCGGTGAGCATGCTGCCGGAACTGAATTTATGATTGGGCCGTTATTTTTAACTGCAGGGGTTAGTGCCTTTGATCTCATCATTGGACTGTTGATTGGAAATCTTTTTGCCGTTTTAAGCTGGAGGTTTTTAACAGCTGAAATTGCTGTAAAATACAGACTTACACTTTATTATCATTTAGAAAAAATTAGTGGTAAAAAGCTTGTGATAGGATACAATTTGGCAAATGGTTTACTTTTTTGCTTTTTAGCCGGCGCAATGATTACTGTATCTGCAACAGCAGTTGGTATTCCATTTGATATGGAGATGCCAAAACTGACCGATACAATGCCAAATAGTATTACTTGGGTTGTTATTGTTGTAGGTATTGGTGCTGTAATTTCGTTGATTGCGGCAAAAGGATTTAATACAGTTGCTAAAGCAGCTAATTGGATGTCGCCAATTATAGTTTTAGCTTTTTTGACAAGTGGTATTGTTGCGCTTCAGCAATTGGGAGTAAAGAATATTTCTGATTTTTGGACAATTTGGGGAGAAGGAAGTGAGCCTTTTCCTGGTCAGATAAAATTTACATTTTGGCATGTTGTTTTTTGGTCGTGGTTTGCCAATGCCGCTATGCATATTGGTATGTCTGATCTGTCTGTTTTTCGTTTTGCAAAAAGCAAAAAATCCGGTTGGACCACAGCAGCCGGAATGTATGTAGGTCATTATATGGCTTGGATAGCTGCGGCATTATTATATGCTGTATATTTAAAAACTCCTGAAGCACAAATGATGTTGTCTAATGGTAATGCACCAACAGTTGCCCCTGGTCCTTTGGCATATAATGCAATTGGTGTTTTTGGAATTATAACAGTCGTTTTGGCAGGATGGACAACAGCGAATCCCACAATTTATAGAGCAGGCTTGGCTTTTCAGGCAATTATTCCTAAAGTCTCTACATTTTGGGTAACGATCATTGCAGGTTCTATTGCAACCATAGCAGGTATTTTTCCGGCATTCGCAATGAAATTACTTGATTTTGTTGCTTTTTATGGGTTTATGTTGGCACCTGTAGGAGCGATTATTGTTTTTGAATACTTTTATTCTGAAAGATTTGGAATTCAAAAGTTCTATGCGGAAAAAGCGGGTTTAAAATATAATCCCGCCGTATTGATTGCATGGATATTACCGTTTATAATATTCTATTTCATTTCAGTGAAATATGATATATTTTTATCATTTCTTACACTTCCGGCTTGGATTTCCAGCGGTCTTATATTTTTAATTATAAGTAAATATATGCAAGGATCTAAAGGTTAAAAAAGAATCAAATATTTCAGATTAACTTTTTATTTATACACTTTACAGGATGTTACCATTTTATAAAATGGCAACATATTTTCTAGGTATTATGTTCACTTCTTCCAAACAAAAACCCGATGCTTAAACATCGGGTTTTCATATCATAATCATTAAGACTTACCAAATTCTAACTCTTTTTTCCGGTTCCAAGTACATTTTATCACCTTCAACAATATCAAATGCTTTATAAAATGCATCTATATTTTTTAAGGGTTGTACTGCTCTTACTTTTCCGGGAGAATGTGGATCTGTTTTGATCTTTGTTCTTAAAGCATCTTCACGAGACAAGGTTCTCCAAACAGTTGTCCATGACATAAAAAACCTTTGTTCCGGAGTAAATCCATCTATATTTTCCGGTCTGCCATTTGCTGCATAAAATAACTGTAAACCGTCATATGCACCTAATACACCACCCAGATCTCCAATATTTTCTCCTAAGGTAAATTTACCATTGATATGAACATCATCTAAAACTTCAATGGCACTATATTGATTGGCAAGAGCATCTGCTCTGGAAGTAAACTTTTCTAAATCTTCTTCTGTCCACCAGTTATTTAGATTTCCTTCTCCGTCAAATCTTGCTCCTGAATCATCAAATGCATGTGAAATCTCATGTCCGATCACAGCTCCAATTCCCCCATAATTTACCGCTTCATCAGCAGTATAATTATAAAATGGGGGTTGTAAAATAGCTGCTGGAAAAACAATTTCATTCCTTATCGGATTGTAATATGCATTTACCGTTTGCGGTGACATCCCCCATTTGGTTTTATCAACCGGCTCATCAATTTCTGACAAATTATCCTTTGTTTTCCATTCAGAAACAGCTAACATATTTTCGGCAAAACTATTTCCTTCTTTCACCTTCATATCTGAATAATCTTTCCATTTATCAGGATATGCTATTTTAACGGTGATCATATCCAGTTTATTAATTGCTTTTTTCTTAGTTTCTTCACTCATCCAGTCTAAAACATTTATCCTGTTTTGAAATGCCTTGATCACATTTGCAATCATTTTTTCAGCTTTTTCTTTTGCTTCCGGCGGAAATTTTGCATCTACATACAATCTGCCCAAGGCTTCTCCAACAGCACTATTTGCAGTTCCTAAAGCTCTTTCATTTGCTGGTCTTTGTGTTTTTGCTCCATAGAGAGTTTTGCTATAAAAATCCCAGTTTGCTTTTTCTATTTCTGTAGTTAAATATCCTGCAGCATTATTAAGTGTACTCCATGTCATCACTGTTTTTATATCATCAATAGAAGTATTTTTTAGAATATTTTGCAAGGTTTTCATATACTTCGGTTGAGCAACCAAAACGGTATCAATATCTTTTTTAACTGGTAAATCATCGATAAACTT
>JAUVCP010000206.1 GCA_030590765.1 Flavobacteriaceae bacterium
ATTATTAAATCCGATAAATACAACTTTACCCATTTCAAAAGCATAGGTACTTGGTCCGAAATACCTTTCAAAGGTTTCATCTCTATATTTATTTTCAGTAGCATCTCCATTATTATCATGATTACCAAAAATATAGTACCAGGGAATTCCAATTTGAGCAATACCTTCACTAATCCCTTTAAATAATTTTTGGTCATGTCCCACTATGTCTCCTAAGGTAATACCAAATTTGGCAGTAGTGCCAATTAGGCTTTCAACAACATCATGATTAATATAGTTTACTTCTTTTGGGCTGCTTGCCTGAGTATCTCCAAAAAATAATGCCGAAAATTTTTCAGGTTCTAATTTATAAACCAATGGAAAATCAATGCTTTTTGGTAATTTTCCACTGGGTTTAACTCCTTCTACTTTTAATTGAGGAGAGCCATCAGGCTTATGTAGATAATAATATTGAGGTAGCATACTTTTATTTAGCGGGACTTGATAATTAGTTGGCTTGATCACAAACAAGCCGGCATCTTCATTTACAGGAAGTTTCCATTGACCTTTAGAATTTGTTTGAACAACTTCAGTTCCATTGGAGACACAAATACCTTGTAAACCCTTTTCATTACTCTCTTTAACACCATTTCCATTACTATCCAGAAATACAAATCCGGATGCTGTTTGAGCAAATAAAAATGTTGAAATTAATAACTGACTTAATATAAAGATTACTGTTTTCAATTTTTGTGGATGGATTTTCACCTATATTCGAATTAAAATTTTTATTGATTTGAACTATTCAAAACCCATCTCTCATTAAAAGTTACATGCTTAATTGCCTTTTGACTTTCTTTTGTGAAATAGGAATAGGTGATATGAATTTTACCATCTTTGGCTTGAATAACAGATGGATATGAAAAACTAGCTCCTTTAATACTTTCCAGATTTCTCTTCCATTTCCATGATTTCCCTTCATCATCTGAAATAGCCGCAGACAAACTATACCTACCATCATCAACATCATTATAAGCCATTAGCCAGTTTCCACTTTTTAGTTTGATTATTTCCAGACTGGTACCGGGATTAGGGATTTCAGATTTTTGTCCATAAGTCCAGGAATACCCTTCATCCTTTGAATGGCTGACTATAATTCTTCCTGGTTCATCACCATCATCACGCATATATGCATCTATTGAACCATCATTTCTTACAATTAAACTGGGTTGATTCAAACCTCTTCCCACAATTGGTAAACTTGGCTTCCATGTTTTACCGTCATCATTTGAAATAGCTATCAAACCAAAGTTAAACCCATCTGAATAAAGTGGTAAAAGAATTTTTTCGTTTTTTAAAATTATTGGATGTGTGCGGGTCATCCAGCCAGTTTCTCTTTTTTTTGGATCTTTCGCTGCTTCTATTAACATTTCTTCATAAGGCAATGCATATTCTGCCCAGGCAAGATCTTCTCTGCCAAATTCTTTGAATTGTTCTTCTACTCTTTTAGCAAATTCTTCAGTGGGTTTCAACAATAAATTGTCCTGCCATTCCCATTTTGGTGCTCCTTTCTTTTTATAATCTGTGGATGTTTTCACTTTCAAAACAGATGTTTCCCATCTATTGGCCTGTACTACAATCCAGACCAAAAATAATTTATTGTTTTTATTCAAAAACATCATCGGATTGCAATCTGGTTGCCCTGGAGTATCCGCCATTAAAAAAGGTTTACTCCAATTTTTTTGACCTTTTCTCAATCTCGAACCATTGACTACCACATCATTTGCCTTTCGTTCACCGCTACCTTGAAACCAACAGGTTAAAAGATCTCCATTTGGTAATTCAACGATGCTGCTCGAATGAACATGTTGACTCTGCAAAGGGAAAATTAATTTTCCTTCAAGACTACTTTGTCCAAAATTTTGGTTTGTAAAAACCATTAGAAACATAACAATTAAAACCCTATCCATCTGATTATTATTTTATTTTACTTCTCTCATTTATCCTGATATTCGATTAAATAGATTTAACAAATTACCAATAATCAATTCTATTAAAGAAGATCACATCCTTGATTTTTAATAATTCTTTACGATTTATTTACATCAAAAAAACTATTTCAATTTAAAATTCTTTTTAATTTTTTTCATAATTTTCAAGTTCTTATCTCCAAGGAATTTCCAGACCTAGCTCTTCAGGACTTCTGGGTATATAGTATAATTCAAATTTCCACCAACTATAACCATGCATTGGTGAGTCTGATAAATATAGTGTTACGGTATAGTCATTCTTTGCAGACGGTTGCTCCAGAACAAAGGGTCCAAAAGATCTAGATTGAATATCCTTTACAACAACAGTATAATCTTTAGCTGGTAATGAAGTAGAGAACTCTTCTGTAGATTCTAATATATTATCGAAACGGAGATGTTCGATCTCGATCTTCTTTCCTTTCACCTTGAATAGATCACGTCCGTCTACCCTGCCCTGCCAGTAAACAACTTTTACGGCTTCATCTTTATATTTTTCTAATACTTCTTTATATTTTGCCTGTTGATCATCTATCAATTGGTCTATACCCTCATCATCAGGTGCATTAGCTAATATCTTTCCAGCCTTTTCAACATCTACCAATACAGTGTTTATATTGATCTGTAATTGCTCAATTCCATCCAAGCGGTAAACATTGTTGGGAATATTTTTAAAGGCCTTTATAGCCGTATTCAACTTCTTAGAATATTCAGCTAATAGCTCTTTATTTTTTGATATTGGGGATTCCCTGTATTGGAAATAAGAGATCATGGCCTTGACATAATAATTATTGACCTCTACCAAACCATAAGTCATTTCCGCATTATTCTGAATAATTGCTCTCTTCTTCTGATCGGATATTTTCGAGACAGATCTTTGTGTTATACTTCTTGCCTTATCTGCCAGTGCTAATCCGTGATCAAGATAGATGTAGGTTTCCTCAACCCAGGGTGAGCAGCGCAGATAGATATCATTTAGAAACTCCATATGCTTTCGCCCGCTATCGAGGTTTGGCAATCCCTTTACAGGAAAAGTAGTTAGTCTTAAATGAGTTAATGAGGCAAATTGCCCATGAGCGGCAGGGGCAATATACATTCCGTATTTATAGATCTTTGGTGTAAGCATCAGAACCTCAGCCAGATCATCAGCAGCCTCCTTTCCAAAATACATAGCAGCAAAGTCGTAGGCAATTTCTTTTACATCCATATTCGGCTCCCAGATAAGCCTTGAACTGGTGTAAGCCGTTAGTGCATAGGTATCCCATCCTCCATTTGACCGTACACCGAAATCGGCACCCACGCAATTGCTCTTATCTACAGTTAAATAAGATTTTAAACCTCCCTGGAAATAAGTTCCTGGGAAGGTGGACAGAATGCCACAGTTGTTATTACCATGATAATTAAGAGGAGCCAACAAAACAATCATATTATGAGGTGTTAAATTAAATGTTGGGTTATAGGGCTGATGAAAATATCGGTCAGTAGTACTCATATATGGCGACATATAAAGGTTCTTTACCTGAATTTCATCGGTGAAAATCTCTTCATACACTTCCGGCATGGAGTGTTGTTCATATGAACTGGTAACCCAGGTACGCTGGTAGTATATTTTATCAAATTCGCCTACAACCACATCATAAATATTTTTTACCCAGGTACGATAACGTTTGGCCAAACTCCAGTCACTGTCGCTATCGTGCATCACATCAAATGATTTAAAATTTCCACCAACCCTTGTGCCTTCACCGGTACGTTGACGGATACCGTCAATTTCCGGCATTGCTTTGAGCAAGCGACGATATTTAGCCTTAACAGCATCCCAGAAAGCAGGATCTTCAGGATCAAGAGTTGCTCCAAATTCTTTTAATAGTGTTGGGTGATATGAAAATTCATCTTCATAAATAATATATTTCAGGTGTAAAGAGTGGGCATAGTCAATCAATTCTTTTAACTCTTCTCTGTTCTTTGTGTTTTGGGTTCTCTCAGGTTCAGCATTCCAGGGAACAAGGTGATTTACAGTATGACTTCCCCAGACCCAGGTTGCACCGTAACGCAATGCATCTCTTACTTCAGACTTTGAACTTCCGCTCAGAAAACGGATTTTAAGTTCCGGTTCACGGATTGTGTTAATATTTGGAATAAACCCATTTACTTTTAATCTGTCAGCAATCCAAAATAATCCATAGGCCTCACCTAAAACAGAACCTCCGGAAACAAGGATTACTTTTCTGCCATTTATTGATTTGGTAACAATTTCATAGCCTTGTTCACCATAGGTAGCTTGTAAGAGTAACTTTTTCTTTTTAAGAAGAGAACTTGTAAGACTATTCCTTTCAGTTGAGCCTACAATTATTGAATTAGCATATTTTTTTTTAATATTTGTGGTCTTAATAAATTGAATATCAAATACTTCACCAGCCTTATTAAGATTATCTATGGCAACCTGTATCGCTTCGTCTGAAGCAAGTGGTTTATCTAAAATCACATACCATTTTTCGGTTTCACCTGCAAAAAGGTTCAAAACAGAGATGAGTGATATACATACTGTAAAAATAAAATGAGCAGATTTTTTCATTAATCAAAGATTTAATTATTATCTAAAAAAATATAAAAGTGGAAAGTACAAGATCATCAATATCTTATTCAGTTCCGTTTATTGTTTATCGAACAATTGATATTGTCCTTTTAATTTAATGGTAACGGTCACATCTTCCTTGTTCTTATTTTTGAAATACCACCCGTGTTTTCCTTCAAAAGGAGCAGTTAAAGTTCCTACCATGTTATTGGAATAAGCCTCGGTATAGCTTTCAAAATATTCTTCTTTAGGTGGATTATCCATAATAATTTCTCCATGCATATCACAGTACAAAATACTTCCATCAGTAGTAGACCATTCATATTTTGTTTTCCCGTATTTCAACATTTTAAATTTGTATTCAATTCCTTTACCTGCTTTTATCAGCACTTCAATTTTATTGTCCTCACGCGCAATATATTGTTCGTCAGGCGGTGGATCATCAACTTCTGCAGGTATGGGTACATCTGGTCCAGATCCAATTTCTTCAATAGTTAGTTTTTTAAAGCTTAACTGAATAGTTTGCAGGTTATTATCTTCTTCAGTAGGTTGTGAATAAAGCTTGCTGAATCCAAAAAGTTCTC
>JAUVCP010000276.1 GCA_030590765.1 Flavobacteriaceae bacterium
AAACGCAATTGATTTAGGTGTGGATGTTGTTGAACTGGATGTTCGGACTACCAAGGATGGTTTTCTTGTTTTAATGCATGATTCAAAGATAGACCGTACTACAACCGGTAAAGGAAAAGTAGAAGACTTGACTCTTGCAAAACTAAAAACATTTCGTTTAAAAGCACCTTATGGCCGAATAAGTGAAGAAACTATTCCAACATTCGAATCGGCTTTAAAAATTATCAAAGGAAAGATAATGGTGGATATTGATATGAAAACGGATAATGTAAAAGGTCTTGTTGAGATGGTTGAAAAAACAGGCACAAATAAGTATGTGTTTTATTTTGATAATGATTACCATCAGCTGGATGCGATAAAAAAATTGGAAAACTCCGCTCAAATTATGCCGAGAGCCTATTCTTTTCAAATGGCAGATTCAGCAGTAGTTAGATATGCACCTCCAGTGGTTCATATCGACCCAAAATTTTATACCAAAGAATTGTCTAAAATGTTAAAAGAAAATAATTCCAGAGTCTGGATCAATGCCTTGGGAGAATCGGATGCCTATATTCGTTATGGAAAAGGAGAAGAAGTATTGGAAACATTACTAGAAAATGGCGCAAATATGATCCAAACCGATGAGCCTGAAATGTTATTACAATTACTTAGATATAAAGGATTACATAAATAAAAAACGCATAAGATAATGAAGGTTATAAAGCATATTTTAGTATTAAGTACAATTTTCCTGTTGATATTAGGATGCACAATAAATGTTGATAACAACTCAGATACGGGTATAGTCAAATCGAATTTAGATCATGTAGATCAAAATATTGGAGCAGTTGGTTATTTGTTACACCCTATGAGACCAAATATTCAGCTTCCTAATCAGCCTATTAGAATGCATCCTTATCGGAAAGATTATCTGGATGATCAGATTGCTTTTTTTACACTTTCCATGGTTTCCCATCGTGAAGGTGAACTTTTTGGAGTGTTACCTGGAGTTTTAAAAGATGAAAATGACACCTGGAGTTTTAAACAAACCTGGGATCACGATCAGGAGATATTAAAACCGAATTATTATTCTACTTATTTTGTAGATTCCGAAATTAGAACAGAGTATGTTCCTGGAAAAAAAGCAGGATTTTTTAAATTTCATTTCCCTGAAAAGGGTATAAAAAAGCTAAAATTTAATGTTACTCATGATGGTTTATGGAAACAAGGGAAAGGAAATTCTCTGGTAGGTATTGAAGAATTACCAGGAATGAAAGCTTATATGTATGGTGAATTTAATACAAAAGTTGCGATTGGTTTTGACAAAGAAACTATTGTAAATAAAAGGAGAAAAACAAGTCGGGTTCAGCCAAATGCCTGGGTGAGTTTTCCTGAGAATTTAAAAGATCCAGTTGAGTTTAAATATGCAATTTCTTATATAAGTGTGGAACAGGCAAAAAAGAATTTGAGTAATGAAATTCCTCAATGGGATTTTGGAAGTTTGAAGAATCAGGCCAGTTCAATCTGGGATAAAAAGTTAGGACAGATCAAAGTAGAAGGAGGAACAGAAGCACAAAGAAACGTATTCTATACTTCACTTTTTCGCTATTATGAGCGAATGGTAAATATTACTGAAGAAGGTAAATACTTTAGTGCATATGATCATACCGTTCATGAGGATAAAAGAGATTTTTATACGGATGACTGGGTTTGGGACACCTATTTGGCGCAGCATCCATTGCGAATGATCCTATCACCTAATTTGGAGGGGGATATGTTACAATCATATGTTAGAATGTATAAAGAAGGAGGTTGGATGCCACAATTTCCTATACTTTATATGGATAAACCTGCCATGCATGGGTTTCATTCAACAGTTGTATTTCTAGATGCTTATCGTAAGGGTATTCGAAATTTTGATATAGAAAAAGCTTATAATGGAATGAAGAAAAATGCTACCGATGCTACTATGATTCCCTGGGTAAATGGTCCAAAAACGAAATTGGATGATTTTTACAGAGAAAAAGGCTATTTTCCTGCCCTTAAACCTGATGAGATAGAATTTGTAGATAGAGTTCACTGGTTCGAAAAGAGACAAAGTGTTGCCATAACATTAGCACATAGTTATGATGACTGGGCTTTGGGTCAAATGGCATTAGAGTTGGACAAAAGAGAAGATTTTGAGTATTATAATACTCAGTCAATTAATTATAGAAATCTTTATCAACCCAAAAATGGTTTGATGATGCCAAAAGATTCTGATGGTAATTGGATAGATATCGATCCGAAATTTGATGGAGGTCCCGGCGGACGTGATTATTATGATGAAAATAATGGTTACACCTACGCATGGCAGGGTCAGCATGACATTCATGGCCTAATCAATTTAATGGGTGGTAGAGAACAATTTATGGCAAACTTAGATCAATTGTTTAGAGAAGGTTTGGGTAGAACAAAGTATCATTTTTATGCTTTATTTGCAGATTCTAGTGGAATGGTAGGCCAGTTTTCAATGGGGAATGAGCCCAGTTTTCATATTCCTTACCTGTATAATTATGCAGGGGCACCATGGAAAACACAAAAGCGAATTCGTTTCTTATTAGATGCCTGGTTCCAGGATAGTATTTTTGGAATTCCTGGTGATGAAGATGGTGGGGCCATGACCTCTTTTGTTGTATTCTCTTCGATGGGCTTTTATCCGGTTACTCCGGGGTTGCCCATATATAATATTGGTAGTCCGTTATTCGAGAAAACAAGCATTGAACTCGATAATGGAAAAACCTTTACGATCTTAGCTAAAAATGCATCTAAAAAGAATAAGTACATACAATCGGCTAAATTGAATGGAGAAGTGTATAATAAGGTTTGGTTTACACATGAGGATATTTTAAATGGATCAACTCTGGAATTAGAAATGGGAGAATACCCAAATAAGGAATGGGGAATAGATCCGGAATCTGCCCCAGAATCAAGGGTTGATTTAGAAGGATAATATATTTTTGAACAGAATTTTACAAGATCATATCTTTATAAGAGATCACAGTATGAAAGCCCTTACTTTTAAAATAAGCAGGAGTTTTTTTATTTCCGGTAGCAAGAATAAAATCACCGCCCCAGGCGCCTAAATTTTTGGTTTGTCCAAAATAATCAGAAAAAAGTACCTTTTGAATAGGTTTTTCTTTAATCACATTTGATATGATTCCTTCATGTTGTAACATAGCATTTTCAAAGGTTTTGATGTCTTTTGCTGTTAAAAACATTTCAGTTAATACTGATATTTCATTCGAAATTTCTTGAATAGAGCCACTAAAATTTCGATAGTTTTTAATCCCTTCTCTACTATTTTGTTTTTTATTCAAATGCACAAAATAGAGTTGTTCTTTAAATGGCGGATTGAATTCAATAGATTCAATAATCGGTTTTCCATTAATTAAACGAAAGAGGATAGGAGTATTATTTTCCGCACAGGCGATATCATACCCACTACCTCCAAAACTATTTTTTAGCAACTCAAAAGAGCTGACTTTTAACCATTTTGCAATATTATTTATTAGAGTAGAGGAGGTTCCTAAACCCCAATTTCTCGGAAAAGAGAGTTTTGTTGTAATTTGAAAACCATTACTATTTTTTAAAAATTCGGTTCTGATATCTATCGGAATTATTTTTTTAGCTTCTTTTAAAATATTTTGAAGTGTTTTTGTTGTCTGAATATCTTTGTCTGATTTGATAATTTCAAATCCATTCATATCGAATTCAGCTTCAAACCAAGAATTATTGTTTTCATCAAAACTCTTCCAGATCAATTTAGGAGAGTTTAATTCTTCAACCACCAGATCTTGTCCGAATTTAGTAGGTAAAGCCAAAGCTTTTGCTCCATCAAGAACCAGATATTCTGCTGTGAGTAGTAATTTACCGTTGCTATAAAATGTTTTGTCAAGCATATTTTATGCTTTTTTTTGATTGTAAATAGGTAAAAATAAGAATGATAATCCGCCGAAAAGTAATACCATGAGTGTTTGAGCTGTCCACATAATCCAACCGAAAGCTCTCGCAGGATTATCTTCAATATGGTACAAAATTAATGCGCCAGCTACAAAAACAGGGTAAGTACCTAAACCTCCATTAGTAAGTG
>JAUVCP010000281.1 GCA_030590765.1 Flavobacteriaceae bacterium
TATGGATTATTTATCGTTTTTTATAAACGAACGAAGAAGATAGTAACAGATAAAGAACTTGTAATTGTTGAAAATAACAATTATTTGGGTTTGTTTGTTAAAGGGTTCTTTTTGAATTTTATTAATATAGGCGTTCTTGCCTTTTGGCTGGCTATTGTAATTGCTGCTGGTACAAATTTTCAAATGGATGGTTCTCGAGTTTTTAAGTATTTCGCACTTGTAATTTTTTCATATTTACTTACAGACATGGTTAAAATACTAGCATCTAAACAATTAAAAAAGAAACTTACTCCAGTAGTATTAAAAAAAATGCGTCAGGCCTTAGGTGTGTTTTTTATCATTTTTGGAGTTGTTTTGGCTGCCAAAAGATATATTCCACAGGAAACAATGGAGAGAATTGACCATGTAATTGAAAATGTAAAATAACAGTTTAGTTACTTTCTATAGATAGATTGTATTTGGTGGCAACCTTATTGAAAATGTCCATCTTATTTTGATTTTTTAGATCATTATACATATAACCTATTTTTTTTGCAGCATCAGATCCATAAGGTGAATTTTGAGCAGTATAAATGGTGTATGCATGTATCAAATGATCAAGACCTTCTTCTTGCTTGTCATTTGTATAAAGAATTAATCCCAGTCCGTAATACCCTTCAGGATCCTCATTATAAATAGAAATAAACTTTTTATAATACTTAATTGCCTGTTTAAAATTCTTATCTAAATTATATGCAACAGCAATATTCATTAGTGGAAGTCTTCCATTAGAATCAATGTTTAAAGATTTTTTGTAAGCATCAATTGCTTTATCGTGTTGATTGGTTATGCGATAAGATACACCTAAATTATCCCAGGCATAGGCAAATTCAGGGTCAAATTTAATTGCTTTCTTAAATTTTAGAATTGCATTTTCAAAATCATTTTCATTCATATAATCCATACCATCATCATAGGCAAGTTGTGCCAAAACGTTGTTTGATGTAGAATGTTTGTGTTCTTGATTTTCAGCAAACATTAAACTTTTTAAAGCATCACAATTATCAACAATAAAACTTTGGATCTCTTTAAAGTTTTCTGATTCAGAATCAATCGGTTTTATGCCTTTTTCTTTATCAGATTTTTGAATATTTACCAATGATTTTGAAATACAGTTATTTACTGCATCATTTTTTGTTGTATTAGTAGAGCTTATTTTTGAGATGCAATTACATGCATCATCAGAAATACTTTTAACCTGGGCAATACTGTTGCTTTGGCTATAGGCCGTGAAAGCCATAAGGAATAAGAGTAAATTTAATATTTTCATAGACAATTGTTTAGATTCCGGTACTACCAAAACCGCCTGAACCGCGTTTGGTATCATTTAAAACGTTTACTTCCTCCCATTTAGTATGTACATAGGCAGCAATTATCATTTGGGCAACTCTGTCACCATCTTTTACAGTGAATTCTTCATTGGAAAGGTTTACTAATATCACTCCAATTTCACCTCTGTAATCAGCATCAATTGTGCCGGGTGCATTTAAAACAGTGATTCCAAATTTGGCTGCCAAACCACTTCTTGGTCGGATCTGAGCCTCATATCCTTCAGGAAGGGCAATAAAAAGTCCAGTTTTTATGATAGCTCTTTCCAAAGGTTTTAAAGTAATAGATTCAGTAATATTTGAACGAATATCCATTCCGGCAGAAGCCGAAGTTTCATAACTTGGAGTTTGATGTTTCGATTTGTTAATTATTCTAATGGTCATTTTTTTAGTATTTGTTTGATTTCATTTTTTTCATTCCAAATAGTATATCCCATAAATACAACAATAAAAATAAAAGATATTGCTAAATTACCTCTAAAATAGGTAAAGGATAGATACGACAAAACTACCGAAAATATTATATAAGTTAATATGTTTTTCACATCGTATGGTACTTGATAATATTTTTTTCCATAGAAATAAGAGATTGCAGCCATTAGTCCATATGCGATCAAGGTTGCCCAGGCCGATGCCATAAATCCAATTATTGGGATGAAAATAATATTAAATGCAATAGTAATTGCAGCTCCAATAATGGAAAAATACATACCATATTTTGTTTTATCAGTCAATTTATACCAAACGGATAAATTGTTGTAAATACCCAAGAATAAATTCGCCAATAATATAATTGGAACTATACCTAATGCTTGAAAATATTCATCTTTACCAAGTAAAATATGTGCAAAACTATCAATATAAGTAACAATGATGAGCATAAAAATTGCTCCAATGATTGTAAACCAGTTTAAAATTTTTGCATAGCTCTCTTTTGCATTTTTTTCTTTTGCATGATTAAAGAAAAAGGGTTCTGCTCCTAATCTGAATGCCATAACATATAGTGTCATAAACACTCCAAGCTTATAACAAGCAGCATAAATACCCATTTGTTCTTTCCCTAAATATTTACTCAAAAGCAGTTTGTCTAAATTTTCATTAGTAACAAATGCAATACTTCCTATCATGATTGGTAAACCATAGGCTAGCATTTTTATCAGTAATTTTTTATCAAAAGAAATTTTAAATTTGAATATGATAGGGAGCAACAAGATAAAAGTTGTAAAACTGGCAATCAGATTTGCAATAAAAATATAAAAAACCAAAGGGTTTTGGTCGAAATTCATTTTGATAAAGTCAGGAACAAAGTGTCCGTTCTTTATAGCATAAGGAACATAAAGCAAAAAGTACAAATTAAAAAATGCGTATATGATGATATTGATAATTTTGTACAATGTGAATTTTACAGGGCGATTGGTCACTCTTAAATAAGCATAGGGTATGACCACTAGAGTATCAAATGTTGTTACTAAAATAAGTATTTGTAAGTAAATTGGGTCGTCAAACCCAAAAAATCCAGCAATACTTTGGCTATAGAAAAGCATAATTGCTAAAAACAGGAAGGTGGTTGTAAGAAGACTAATAAATGAAGTTGATATTACCTTGCCTTTTTCCTGTTCTTTTGTAAAAAATCTAAAAAAAGCAGTTTCCATACCATAAGTTAAAATGGCATTGAAATACGCTGCATACACAAAATAGATCGTGTTTTCAGCATATTTATCACTTTGTAAAGTATTGGTGTGGAGTTTTACTAAAATAATATTTATAGCTCTTGGCAAAACAGCAGCAATACCGTAAATAATGGTGTCTTTAAAAAACTTTTTTAGTGTACTCAACTCTTAATGTTTGGATTTTTAAAGAACAAAAATAAAATATATGGAGTATAAATTGCGAATAATGAAGTATTTATTTTTATCCAATAAAAAACCCCTGCAATTTGCAGAGGTTCTAGGTATTTTTAAACAAATGAAATATTAAGCTTCCATTGGTACAATAGAAACGTAAGATCTGTTATCTTTTTTCTTAGTAAATTTTACAATACCATCAACGTAAGCATGTAAAGTATGGTCTTTTCCCATATATACATTTTCACCCGGGTGATGTTTTGTTCCTCTTTGACGAACCAAAATGTTACCTGCAATAGCACCTTGTCCTCCAAATATCTTTACACCTAATCGTTTCGATTCTGATTCTCTACCGTTCTTAGAACTACCTACACCTTTTTTATGAGCCATGATCTAATTTTTTAATGGTTAAATTATTTTTTTGGACTTTCTTTTTTAGCTGCTGGTTTTTTAGCTGCTGTTTTAGTAGCAGTTTTTTTAGTAGCAGTTTTTTTAGTAGTCTCTACTTTTTCTTTAGTTGCTGCTTTTTTTACAGGAGCTTTTTTAGCTACTGGTTTTTTAGCAGTTTCTTTTTTAGCTTCAACAGGCTTTTCTTCTTTTTTAGGAGCTGCTTTTTTAGCAGGAGCCTTTGTTGAAATACTATCAATCTGGATTTCAGTTAAAAATTGTCTGTGACCATTTTTCTTTATAAATCCTTTTCTACGTTTTTTCTTAAAAACGATTACTTTATCACCTTTTAAGTGACTTAAAACTGAGGCAGTTACTACTGCACCTTTTATAGCTGGGGC
>JAUVCP010000029.1 GCA_030590765.1 Flavobacteriaceae bacterium
ATCAACAAAACAAAATGGAATCTTTGGGAAATTACTCTCCAACAAGCCCAGTACTTTAGGCTCTAAAGCTTCACCTATATTGCAGCTTATGGTTGAAAAATAAAACAATACTCCCATATTTTCATTAAGAGTTTTTTCAAATTCTTCTAAAGTGGTAACAGTGTTAAATTCCATTTTTGTATTTTTAATGGAGCAAAAATACAAAACTGAAAGTTTCACCAATTATTTTTGACTATTATTTTTTATTATATCCCTATTAAGAAAAAAAATACCTAAAACCCGAATTAAAGTCAATAATTAATTATTTTTGCTCAACAAATAAAAAACAATAAGATGAGTGATACAATAGAGAGAATTAAATGTTTGATTATTGGTTCTGGTCCCGCAGGTTATACTGCAGCAATTTATGCTGCGAGAGCTGATCTAAAACCAGTTATGTATACAGGAATGCAAATGGGAGGTCAATTAACTACTACAACCGAAGTGGATAATTTTCCTGGTTACCCGGAAGGATCTGACGGAACTGTAATGATGGAAGACTTTAAAAAACAAGCCGAACGTTTTGGTACAGAAGTTAGATTTGGAGTTATTACTGCAGTTAATTTAAGCAATAAAGTTGGTGGAATTCATAAAGTTACTGTAGATGCTTCCAAAGAAATAGAAGCAGAAACTGTTATTATTTCTACAGGTGCAACTGCCAAATATTTAGGATTGGAAAGCGAACAAAGATTAATTGGAGGTGGAGTTTCTGCTTGTGCTACTTGTGATGGTTTCTTTTACAAAGGACAAGATGTTGTAGTAATCGGTGCTGGTGATACTGCTGCCGAAGAAGCAACTTATTTATCAAATATCTGTAACAAAGTAACCATATTGGTTCGTAAAGATTATATGCGTGCTTCAAAAGCTATGCAACATAGAGTTCAGAAAACAGAAAACATTGAAGTTATGTACCATACTGAACTTGATGAAGTATTGGGTGATAAAGTAGTTGAAGGTGTTAGAGTTGTAAATAACCAAACACAGGAAAAGCAGGTTATTGATGTAACCGGACTGTTTATTGCAATTGGACATAAACCAAATACCGAAATTTTTCAAGGTGTTTTAGATATGGATGAAGTTGGTTACCTACATACTAAAGGAAAAACTACAAAGACTAATTTACCTGGAGTTTTTGCTGCAGGTGATGTTCAGGATAAGGAATATCGTCAGGCTGTTACTGCTGCTGGAACAGGATGTATGGCTGCGCTTGACGCGGAAAGATATTTAGGTAGTTTGGAATAATTGTTTTTCAAAAAAGATTTAAAAACCTTCTTTATTCAGTTAAAGAGGGTTTTTTGTTTTTATTCCCATACCATTCTAAAAGCAGTAAAATAATAACCCCAAAAATTATAAAACCAATAGCCTGCCAGGTTGTAGCATCTGTTAAACTTGGAATATATCTATGGTAATTCTCAATTACTTTATCACCAAGACTATCAACTAAAAATTCACCATTTTCTGTTTTATAAATGGCCTCTTTCCATGGCCATACTATGCCTAAAGATCCTGCAATAAATCCAATAATCAATGCTGTTACAGTTTGATGCCAGTGCTTTAACAGAAAACCAAGAATATGTGAAGTAATTACCAATCCGAAAACAGACCCCAAAGTAAAACTCGAAATGATCTTTAAATAACGCATACGTACCTGATCATGAATAAAATCAAAGTTCCAGGTAAAAATATCTGCAATTATTTTATATAATTCATTTACAGAATCTACTAAAAGTAACACATAATTACCCAATAATATAAGAATAAAAGATCCCGACAATCCTGGTAATGTCATTCCGGTAACACCAATAATTCCACAGAAAAAAACAAACCAAAGATTATCATTTTCCTTCGCTGGACTCATAAAACTAATAGCAATACCTATTCCCGCACCAATTATAATCGTAATGATATTTTTTCGATTCCAATCTTTAAAGTCTTTTGCTATATAATAAATAGATCCTAATATCATACCAAAAAACAGACTCCACACAAACAGTTCATATTGTTTTATGAAATAATCAAGAACCTTTGACACACTAAAATAACTAAAGGTACTTCCGGCAAAGACCAACAATAAAAATCGACCATTAACATATTGGTAAAAACCTCTAAATCTTTTATTTACCAAAAGCATCAAAGCTTTTCTATTTATTTTTTGCAGTGAGTATATCAACTCTTCATAAAAACCAGTAACAAATGCAACGGTTCCTCCTGATACACCAGGAACTTTATTTGCAGCACCCATAGCTACTCCTTTTACAAAGAGCAGAATCTTATCCGTTAAAGTACGTGTGTTTTCCACTTAATCCTCTTTTTTTACTGCTAACTTTTCTAAAAAAACAATAAACATAAACCCTACAACTGCTAAAACTACAGCAAAAAACAATTCATTTTCTCCCTCATAATGAAAAGGAGAAACACTTTTTTCCTGTAAAATTTTCAACTTTCCATTGATCATTTCTGAATCAATTACCTTTTTCCATGGCCATATCTTATTCAATGACCCAATGATAAATCCAGTCAATGTTGCCAGCGTCAAATTTTGATAATGATCAAACAACCATTTTAATAGTCGTGAAAAGGATAACAAACCTACAATTGCACCAGCACCCAATAAGCCAATAATTTTAAAATCCTTATCATGAATAGCATCTAACACAGGTTTATACATTCCTAACAACAATAATATATAACTACCTGAAATACCAGGAAGAATCATCGCGCAAATTGCCAATGCTCCTGATAAAAAAACATATCCACTTGAAATTTCAGTAGTTTGAGGCACAAGAGTTGTAATATAATACGCAACAAAAGCTCCTATTATCAATAAAATAACTGAACCCAGATTCCATTTTGTAATTTGCTTTGCTACATGAATAATACTTGCCAGAACCAGACCGAAAAAGAATGCCCAGATCAATACAGGTTGGGTTTCTAATAAATGCCTGATCAATTTTGCTAAAGTAATAACACTGATTGCTATTCCTATTAACAAGGAGATTAAAAAATTACCATTGATCGATTGCCACATGGCAACAAATCCTTCCTTTCTTAAAACCTTGAATGCATTTAAACTAACCTTATTAATTGAATCAATCAATTCTTCATATATTCCCGAAATAAATGCAATGGTTCCACCCGAAACTCCTGGAACAACATCAGCAGCACCCATGGCTATACCTTTTAATGAAATTATGATATAATCTTTTAATCTTCTACTCACAAAATATATGTTTACAATAAAAATTCAAAGATACATTATTTGTGTATCCCTGAATAGTGTAAAAACTAGAAAAACTTAGATTTATTATCTGGATGGATCGTATTTATTTATCAACAACTGAACTTTATCCAGCACAAATACGGTAGGAAATAAATTTTGTATAATATGAAGATTTTCCAAATCATTTTTTAATGCTTTTTCCAATAAATGAAAACCCTCAGAATCTTTATGCAAAAGGAAAAACAATCCCGCCAAACGGTAGGTGATCTCACCCTCATCTTTATACTTTTCATTTGCATCAAATAACACTTGATTAGCCTCTTCAAACTCTCCCAAAAATATCAAAACATCGGCTAAAGCCATATAAACTTCCAATCGGTCATCCTCTAAACCAATACATTTATAATAAGCTTTTGTTGCTTCTTCAAACAGATTTAAATTCAAATTTATTTCTGCAAATTGATGCCAGTACAAATAATTTTCTTCATCAATACTTAAGGCTTTATTGATATAATACAAGCCCTTATGATAATTTTTATTCTTTATATAAAACTCTGTTAATGCAAGCCATCCTTTATCTAACAAAGGATCTTCATTTACAGTTTTATTATAAAAATCAACAGCCTTTTGAGGTTTCTCTAATTTTTCATAGCATTTTCCAATTCGCAAATAAGCAAATGATGTTGGCGTATCAATTTCCATTGTTTTATGATAAAAACTAATGGCCTCTTCATAACTTTCCAATTCTTCCAAAGTTTTTGCTTTTTCAAGATGAGCTCCTATAAAATTTTCATCTATCAATATGGAATAATCAAAAGCTTCCAGAGCTTTTGTAAAATCTTCAACAATAAAATATTGTCTTCCTATTTGATGCCAGGCAATTTCACTATAAGGTTCATTTTCAATGAAATTACTTAAATAATCAATGGCCTCTTTATGCTGATCAAGCATATCATAACAATATATCACATTATAGAGTGAAGAATAATTATCAAATGAAATATCCAAACTTTTTGCAAAATTAAAACGGGCTGTATCAAAATCATCTAAATGTAAATATTCCATACCTAACATAGATAGAATATCAGCATCATCTTCGGCAAATAAAAGGGCTGTTTGTAAAGATTCAACAGCATTTTTATGCTTTCCTTTTTTGGAATATATAGTTGCTTTTTGGATATAGATCTCTTCATTTGATGGCTCAATATCCTGAAGCTGATCCAATATCTTTTCTGCAATATCCAGCTTATCATCTAAAATGAGTAATTCAACCTGAATCAGTTTTAATATAACAGAAGAAGGGTGCTGTGACAAGCCTAATTTTATAGCCTTTTTAGCTAGTGAAAACTTACCATCATCTACATAGAAAAGAATAATTTGTTCAAATTCATTGGAGTCAAAAAAATAAACGCTATTGGTTTTTAGCATCTTCTCAAACTTTGATAATGGTAAATTATCGTTATTATTTGAAAATTGTGTCATAGGTTCCTCTTTTTACTCGACACTAAAGTAATATAGATTAAAGCCGTTTTTTTCAATCAGTTTATTTTTTCTTAACAATTTAATTAACACATTTTTTTATAAAAATATGACAAAAAATAATGTAACTTTGCCCGATTAAATAATGCATTTATTGCTACTATGGCCAAGAAGACCTTACTTAATGAAAAAGAGATTCACATCATTCTTCATCGTTTGGCTTGCCAACTTATAGAGAACCACCAGGATTTTTCGAATACAGTTTTAATTGGAATTCAACCAAGAGGTATTTTCTTGGCAAATCGTTTGGTAAAACTATTAAAAGAGGATTATCATATAAAACATATTACTTTAGGTGTGTTGGATATTACGTTTTACAGAGATGATTTTAGAAGGAGAGAAGATCCGCTTAAAGCAAATAAAACAGATATCAATTTTATTGTAGACAATACAAATGTTGTTTTTATTGATGATGTTCTCTTTTCAGGAAGAAGTATTAGAGCTGCATTGACAGCTATACAGGATTTTGGCCGTCCGAAAAGTATTGAATTACTGGTTTTGATCGATAGACGATTTAGTCGCCACTTGCCTATTCAACCTGATTATAAAGGAAGACAGGTAGATGTTATAAAAAATGAACAGGTTAAGGTTGAATGGAAAGAGAATAGTAATTTAGATAATGTTTGCATCATCAATTGATAATATGGTTACTATTAAATATCATAAAGAAGGTTTAAATAAAAAACAATTTCAAATAGAGAAATGACTCAGTTAAGTGTTACCAATCTGCTAGGAATCAAACATCTGAACAAAGATGATATTCAATTAATTTTCAAAACTGCCGACCATTTTAAAGAAGTAATCAATCGCCCCATTAAAAAAGTACCATCCTTACGGGATATCACTATTGCCAATTTATTTTTTGAGAACAGTACACGAACAAAATTATCATTTGAACTTGCTGAAAAAAGACTTTCGGCAGATATCATTAATTTTTCAGCTGCACAATCTTCTGTTAAAAAAGGAGAATCCTTAATCGATACGGTAAACAATATCCTCTCAATGAAGGTAGATATTATTGTAATGCGTCATCCCAATGAAGGAGCAGGACATTTTCTATCTAAACATATAAAAGCCAAAATAGTTAATGCCGGTGATGGAGCACATGAGCACCCAACCCAGGCATTATTAGACTCCTACTCTATTCGCGAGAAATTAGGCAGCGTAAAGGGTAAAAAAATTGTAATTGTAGGAGATATTTTACACTCAAGAGTTGCCCTTTCAAATATATATGCACTGCAGCTTCAGGGTGCAGAAGTAAAACTTTGTGGTCCCACCACATTAATGCCTAAATATATTACCCAGCTAGGAGTTAGCTATGAAAATAGCTTAAGAAAAGCATTGGAATGGTGCGACGTAGCAAATGTTTTAAGGGTGCAGCACGAAAGAATGGATATTAAATACTTCCCGTCCATTAGAGAATACACCCAACTTTTTGGCATCAATAAAGAATTATTAAACTCTCTCAACAAAGAAATTGTAATAATGCATCCGGGACCTATTAACAGAGGTGTTGAACTTACAAGTGATGTAGCAGACTCTAAACAAGCCATTATTTTAAATCAGGTAGAAAATGGTGTTGCAATTAGAATGGCTGTTATATATTTATTAGCACAGCAAATAAAAAGGTAGTAAGTCACTCTATATCATTATATTATGAGAATTGAAAAGAGAAATTCGTTTGTAATTTTACAAAAAATCGCCGATTTTGGTGGAAAACAAATGATAACTATTCCAGACTTCTATAATGAAGTATTTGAAAATTTATCTAATTTTAAAAACGAAAGTTTGATTATAGATCTTTCTGATAATATTAACGCTGATTTGAAAGAAATCATGTTATTTTCGCAAATTGGAAAGGAGCTAAAAAAGAACAATAAATCATTTGTTATCGTTTATGGTAACACTGATTTTAATAGTTTACCAGAAGATCTGGTTATAGTTCCTACTTTGAAAGAAGCGGAAGATATTATTGAAATTGAAAATATTGAACGTGATTTAGGATTTTAAAATTAATATATGGTAAAAAAACTACTCTTAATTCTTTTTTTATTAACCCTATCAACCAAAGCTTTTTCACAAGATGATGATTCTTTAGACAAAGATATTCTTGAAAATGCAGAGAGTGCGATTCATGATGTTGTTGCATCACCAAATCCATTTAGTGTGACAACAAGAATACGCTTTGTAGCAGATGAAGCTATCGAAATTGATTTTTTTGTTAAAGATCTGCTTGGTAACACGATTCATGCTGAAAAATTTAAAACAAAAAGAGGTGCTAATGCTATACTCTTTTACAGAGATGAACTAGAATCGGGAATTTATATTTATTCCCTAAAAACAAAAACAAAGGTTATTTCAAAAAGAATGATTATTAAATGAGTTTAAAACTCACCATATTGGGTTGCCACTCGGCAACACCCCGAACATTTGCACACCCCACTTCGCAATTTCTTGAAATAAACAATCGATATTTCCTAATTGACTGTGGAGAAGGAACTCAAACCCAGTTGCGCAAATACAAGATCAAATTTTCACGAATCAAACATATTTTTATTTCCCATTTACATGGAGATCATTTTTATGGTTTGATAGGATTGATCTCCACATTAAGTTTACTAAACAGGCAAACTGAACTTCATATTTTCGGACCAAAAGGAATTAAAGAGATCATTAATTTACAACTTAAATTAACCAAATCATGGATAGAATACCCACTTCATTTTCATGAACTCACTTCAAAAAAAAATGAACTCATATTTGAAGATAAAAAGGTTGAAGTTTTTACCATTCCTTTAAGACATAGGATATACACCAATGGATTCTTGTTTAAAGAAAAGCCAAAAGAAAGAAGTTTAATCATTAACCAGATCAAAAAATATCCTGAAATCGAAATTTGTGATTATCAAAATCTAAAAAACGGAAAAGATTTTGTAAAAGAAAATGGCGAAATTATTATTAATGACATATTAACCTCAGATCCTCCTCCTACCCTGCAATATGCCTTTTGTAGTGATACGGCCTATTTTGAAGATATTATTCCTTTGATTGAGAACTGTGATCTTTTATACCATGAATCTACTTTTTTAGAAGACAAAAAAGACCTGGCTAAAATAACCAAACATACAACCGCCAAACAAGCAGCACGGATCGCTGACAAAGCAAATGTGAAAAAACTTTTATTAGGCCATTATTCCAATAGATATAAAAATGAAAATCTTTTTATAGAAGAAGCAAAACCCATTTTTAGCAATACTGAATTGAGCTTTGAAGGAAAAGAAATTGAAATACCATCAAAATACTAAATATCAACGTAGTAGACCCGAAGACATAGCACAAAGTTTTATTCCGATTTATTTTCCACTTTTCACTTTCAATTTCTGACTTTTGACTCTAATACTGCCCTGTATTCAATAAAACTAAGGTACATGAGTTTTCAAAAGCTATATGATGCTTTTCCAATAAATTCTCAAAATCATTATTTTTTGTTCCCGGATTAAAGATGACCCTTTTCGGATAAAGTGATAATACATACTCGTAATATTCTTTTTGTCTGGAGGCATTTAAGTATAAAGTAACTGTATCCACATTATTAATAGGTGGTTTTCCTGTTAAAATAGGTACACCCGCAACCAAACCTTCTCTTAATCCAACACCCACAACTTCATGATCATGATCTACTAAACTATGCATGGCATAATTTGAATAACGATCTGTTTTTAAAGACGCTCCTAAAACCAATGTTTTTTTCATATATTTAAATATATAGGTGAATTTTAATAATTATTCAAAATTAAAAAAAACAAGTATAAAAGCTCTAAAAAAATAACAGTATACCTTATTTTAACTCAATTTTCTTGTCACAAGTCATATTTTTTAGGATATTAGCCACTTTCAAATTCAAAACAATCATATAAATGCATAAAAAAATACTTACATTACTCCTCACAGTAATGCCTTTTTTAACGCTTGCTCAGGAAAAAGGACTTGATCAACAAATTGATAAAATCTTTGGAAATGCCACCGGATGGTTTGTGGATATTATATTTTATCAAATACCTTTTACAGAGAATATAAAAATATTTTGGGTATTATTTCCATTAATTCTTGGGGCAACTTACTTTACAATTTATTTCAAGTTTATTAATTTCAGAGGTTTTTTCACTTCTGTCAATATTGTTAGAGGTAAATATGATGATATTGATCATCATGAATCTTTATTTGAAAAAGGAATTTCAACCCCCGGAGAAGATATAAAAGGAACGATAGCAATTGAAAATCACGAAGGTGAAGTATCTCATTTTCAAGCTTTAACTGCTGCTTTATCTGCAACAGTAGGTTTAGGTAATATTGCCGGAGTTGCCATTGCTATTTCTATTGGTGGCGCTGGCGCAACATTATGGATGATTGTCGCCGGTTTATTGGGAATGGCTTCAAAATTTGTGGAATGTACACTGGGTGTTAAATATAGAGATATTTCAAAAGACGGGACTGTTTACGGAGGACCGATGTACTATTTAACTAAAGGACTTAAATCTAAAGGGCTTGGAGGGCTTGGAAAAGTTCTAGCAGTATTGTTTGCTATTTTTGTTATTGGTGGTTCATTTGGTGGAGGAAATATGTTTCAGGTAAATCAGGCTTTCCAGCTAGTGGAAAGCATTACCGGTGGTGATAATTCATTCTTACACGAAAGAGGATGGTTGTTTGGTTTGGTGATGGCAATACTTGTGGGTATTGTGATAATAGGTGGTATTAAAAAAATTGCAAAGGTTACTGATAAAATTGTACCTTTTATGGTGGTTATTTATGTTGGAGCTTCTTTATTTGTTCTTATTGCAAAATACGATATGATTGGAGATGCATTTTTGCAGATCTGGAATGGGGCATTTAGCCCTGAAGGTGTGGTTGGTGGAGCTGTTGGAGTATTGGTTCAAGGATTTAGACGAGCCGCTTTTTCTAATGAAGCCGGTATAGGTTCTGCATCTATTGCGCACTCAGCGGTGAAGACGCAATTTGCTGCTTCTGAAGGAATGGTTGCCTTATTGGAACCTTTTATTGATACCGTTGTTGTTTGTACAATGACTGCTTTGGTATTGATCATTACTGGAAATGTAGCTGCAGAAAATGCTTCATTGAATGATGCTCAGGCAATTTTATTAACATCAGGAGCTTTTGAATCTGTAATTTCATGGTTCCCTTATGTTTTGACTGTTGCAGTAGTAATGTTTGCCTTTAGTACAATGATCTCATGGTCGTATTACGGATTTCAAGGATGGGCATTTTTATTCGGAAGATCAAAAAAAATGGAATATGCCTACAAACTTTTATTTTTGATCTTTATAGTAATTGGTGCAGCAGCAAGTTTAGGATCTGTGATCGGATTTTCAGATGCTATGATATTTGCCATGATGGTTCCCAATATGATTGGTTTAATTCTTTTAGCTCCTAAGGTTAAGGAAGAATTAAACAAATATCTCACTGCAATAAAAGTTAAAAAAAGTTAACTCTAAACAATATGAATCATTTTAAATCCCATTTCTGGTATAACAAACGCCAAAGAAATGGGATTTTATTTTTGATCATTCTTATTGTTGTATTGCAGGGTATATACTTTTTCATCGATTCTTCTTTTGAAAATAAAATGAATTCCGATGTATCAGAAATAGATCTGTATCAGCAACAAATTGATTCTTTAAAAAAAATCCAGCAAGGGAAGAAAAAAGAAAATATTTACCCTTTTAACCCAAATTATATTACGGATTTTAAAGGGTATCAATTAGGGATGAGTTTAGAAGAAATTGATAGACTTTTAAAATTTAGAAGTTCAGGTAAGTTTATAAATTCTGCTAAAGAATTTCAAAATATAACAGAAGTTAATGATAGTTTGTTGTCAATAATTGCTCCTTATTTTAAATTCCCGGAATGGGTAAGTCAAAAATCTTCTAAAGAAAATATTACATTTTCTAATAAAAAAATCACAAAACCAAAGAACATTATCATTGATCATGACATCAATAAAGTTACTATTGATCAACTCAAAAAACTAAAAGGTATAGGAGATAAACTGGCCAAAAGGATTATTGCCTATCGAAACTTGCTAAATGGATTTTCTTTTAACGATCAAATTTATGAGGTTTACTATCTTGATAAAGAAGTAGCCAACCGTGTTTTAAAACATTACTGGGTTATCCAAAAACCATTGATCAAAAAAACAAATATCAATAAAGCTACTTTTAAAGAAATGCTACACCTACCCTATTTAGATTACGATCTTACCAAAAAAATATTCAATTATAAAGATATAAATGATGATTTTTCTAGCCTGGAAGATTTAAAAAAAATAGACTCCTTTCCAACTAATAAATTTGAAAGAATAGCTTTATATTTGACGGTTGATTGAAAAAGAATAAAGAGGTTAGTCAATCAGTGTTATAAATAATAAAAATTTGATTAAAAATACATTCTCCAATGAATTTTGAAGTTTCAGAAACACAAAAGATGATTGCACAATCCATTCGTGATTTTGCAAAACAACATATTGCACCATACATGATGGACTGGGATGAAAATCAAACTTTCCCTGTTGAATTATTCCGTAAACTTGGAGAAATGGGCTTTATGGGGGTTCTAGTTCCCGAAGAATATGGTGGTTCTGGTTTAAATTATCACGAATATAT
>JAUVCP010000393.1 GCA_030590765.1 Flavobacteriaceae bacterium
CAGCTTTAAACTAACCAGAATTTGCTTATACAAATGAGCTTTTGAATTTGATAATTGCTGTTTCTTTATTTTTGTTTTTTGAAGAATAGTTTTTTCATCAAACTCATTCATTTTATCCAAAACATTGAATAAAGCCATGAAATTTTTCTCAGAAATACCTCCTAATCTGCCTGCATACAATTTAAATTGTCTTTTTTCTGACTTTGATAATGACTTTACCAATAAAAAAAGAGTATCATTTTTTTCTATAGACATCGTAAAAATTAATATATAACTAACTGTTTAAGTGATTATTACATCTTTTTAAAATAGTTGAATATAGTAAACGCCCACTATTTTCTAAAAAAACATCTCACAATAAAACTACTTTTGAATATCAAAAGTCTTAAAAATAATTTAATTATGAGCATAAATAAAGTTCAAATATTTGACACCACCTTAAGAGATGGAGAGCAAGTACCTGGTTGTAAGCTAAATACTAAAGAAAAATTAATAATAGCTGAACGATTGGATTTACTGGGAGTTGATGTGATTGAAGCTGGTTTTCCTGCTTCAAGTCCGGGTGACTTTATTTCAGTAGTTGAAATTTCAAAAATTGTGAAAAATGCTACAGTTTGTGCACTTACAAGAGCAAATAAACATGATATTGAAGCTGCTGCAGAAGCTTTAAAGTATGCTGCTAAACCAAGAATTCATACTGGCATTGGCACATCAGAGTCACATATCAAACATAAATTCAGGTCTACCCCTGAAAAAATAATTGAAAGAGCAAAGAAGCTGTTAGTTATGCAAAATCTTTTGTGGATGATGTTGAATTCTACGCAGAAGATGCCGGGAGAACTGATAATAAATTTTTAGCTCAAATTTGTGAAGAAGTAATAAAATCAGGTGCAACTGTTTTGAATATTCCAGATACAACTGGTTATTGTTTGCCCGAAGAATATGGAGCAAAAATAAAATACTTAAAAGACCATGTAAAAGGAATTGAAAATGTAACTATTTCTTGCCATTGCCATAACGATTTAGGTATGGCTACAGCAAATTCCATTGCTGGAATTAAAAATGGCGCACGCCAAATAGAATGTACCATCAATGGTATTGGCGAAAGAGCCGGTAATACGGCTTTAGAAGAAGTTGTTATGATCATGAAACAACATCCTTATTTAAATTTAGACACCAATATAGATACAAAATTGTTATATAGTACAAGTCAAATGGTACAACAACATATGGGTATAAAAGTACAACCTAACAAGGCCGTGGTTGGTGAAAATGCATTTGCACACAGCTCCGGAATTCATCAGGATGGTGTGATCAAAAACAGAGAAACATATGAAATTATGAATCCTGAAGATGTTGGTGTTGATAAAACATCTATTGTTTTAACCGCTCGAAGTGGAAGAGCTGCCTTGGCTTATCGAGCCAAAAACATAGGAATTGATCTTACCAAAATGGAATTGGATGAAGTTTATCCTGAATTTTTAAGATGTGCCGATAAGAAAAAGGAAGTGGATGATAAAGATATTCACCAAATTATTCATTTTAGCAAGATATATTCTAACAGAATCGCATCATAAAACAAGCCCTTTTATTAGAGGGATTTACAAATCTAAATCATATCTCATTAATTGCATATCTTTGAATTAAAGATATGCAATTTTAATTATGGACGTTCCCAACATTTCAAATAAACAAGGTAAACTATTTAAAGAGGTAGTTCAGCACAGAAGATCTATCCGAATCTATAACCCTAAAAAACCAATTGATGCAAACATTGTACAGCAATGTATTGAACAGGCAACACTGGCACCAAATAGCAGCAATATGCAATTATGGGAGTTTTACCATGTGACTTCTGCAGATAAATTAAAAAAACTATCCAATTATTGTTTTGACCAAAGTGCGGCAAAAACAGCACAGCAAATGGTTGTTTTCGTTACCAGAAAAGATCTTTGGAGAAAAAGAGCAAAAGACAACTTAGATCATATCAATAAAATTGCAGGGGGAAAAGATCCTAAAGATTACAACAGAAGAGAAAAATTTGCAAATACCTATTACAAAAAATTGATACCTGTTACTTATTTTGATTTTCTTGGTATTTTTGGATGGTTTAAATATATTATCTACTGGATTATTGGTTTATTCAGACCTATTTACCGACAAGGCAGAAAAAGTGATATGAGAATCGTAGCACACAAAAGCATTGCTTTAGCAGCACAAACTTTTATGCTAAGCATGGACAATGTGGGTTATGACACCTGTCCAATGGAAGGAATTGATACCCTGAGAATTAAAAAACTTTTGCGTTTACCAATAGGTGCAGAAATTAATATGGTAGTTTCATGTGGAATCCGGGTGCCGGAAGGAATTTTTGGAGAAAGATTTCGAATTCCTTTTGATGAAGTTTATAAATCCGTTTAGAAATGTAAACTTTACTTGTTTATTTCGACAAATCAAGTGAATTTTTTTCAGAAAATAAAATACAAATTAAAAGTAAAGATCTGGCATATAATGTGTTTGATATTAGTAAAAAGTTACTCCTTTAAGTAAATTTCAGAATATGAATATTGAAAATATTATCCAAAGTATACA
>JAUVCP010000135.1 GCA_030590765.1 Flavobacteriaceae bacterium
CTATGGGCATTTCATCTAATAGATTAAAATCAACCGGTTTTGGTGAAAGCAAACCTTTGGATAATAATTCTACTCCTGAAGGAAAAGCGAATAACCGAAGAGTAGAATTTGTAAAATTTTAATAGATCAACAAAACAGTTAACCAATATTCATCTAATGACTTTAATTCCTTATCCCCTTATTTACAACCTTCTTTTTAAAATAGTATTTCTGATGAATAAAAGCACAATTTTCACTTTCCTTTTGATCTTTATACTAGGATCACAGATTAGCATTTTTGCTCAAGAAAACAATCCTGATGAATTGATGGGAAAAGTTGGTCCGATGATGGAGCTTTTAATGAAATATGAAAATAATACAAAATCACCCAATCAAGAAGATTTTGATAAAATGCTTAATGAAATGGGTATTATGGACGAAATTCAGAATGACAAAAGTGATTTGACCAAAGAAGATGCCTTTCAATTTATTAATGCATATATAAATGCTGATCAAGGAGAAAAGATAGTAATTGATGAACAAAATGAAGGAGAAGTTATTGACTTTCTTAAGGAGATTGAAAAAGGAAAACAGGATGCCTTAACCCTTTTAAATGAAGCTACAACAGATGATAAAATGAGTAAAATGATGGAAGAGGAATCAAATGAATTATATAATTCTGGATTTTTTAGATCCAATTCTGTATGGTTTACCTATGATGAATTTAAAGCATTGACTTTAAAGGAGTATCCAAAAGCAAAAGAAGGGCAAATCAAAGCAGCATATAATTATTTTATAGAAAAATTAGAAAACAATTAAAAAACAGGCTTTTAAACTTGTTTGAGATAATAAATTAAAACATTGGCTATGAAAAGAACATTCATTTTATTTTTATTTTTATTTAGCAACATTTCTCTTAGTGCCCAAGAGGGCAAAACCTATCAATCTATAGAAGAAGCATTAATAAATCCAGATCAGGTTTTTTTATTGGAATTGAGTGGTGAGGAAATTATTGAAATACCAAGAACCATAAAGAAACTGGAAAATTTAAAATATCTTTCCATAGAAAATACACAACTTACAAGACTGCCAAAGGAAATAGGCAAACTTAAAAACCTGACATACCTTGATTTTAGGATGAATCATATTAAAAGTCTACCAAAATCTTTTAGTAAACTAAAAAATTTAAAGAGCATAAAACTTACGAATAGTAAGATTACAGAATTTCCGGAATCATTTGGAAAACTTATCAGCCTTGAAAGAATTACAATTACAATAACCGAGTTTGAAAAACTTCCAGAATCTATTGGGAAATTAATAAACCTAAATTCTATAAACATTTCAACCAGTCAATTAACCAACCTTCCAAAATCTATTGGAGATCTTGAAAAACTTGAAGAATTAATGCTAGGGGGTAATAAAATAACTGTTTTACCTGAGTCTATAGGAAATCTAACAAATCTTAAAATTTTATTTTTAATTGATAATCAGCTTACTACATTACCAACATCTATAGACAAGTTAACCAATCTTAAGGAGCTAAATATTAGTACTAATCAACTTAAAGATTTACCGGAATCTATTGGTAAACTAACAAAATTAAGAGTGTTGGATGCGGGTGGAAATACCTTGACCAATTTACCTGAATATATTACAAATCTTAAGGGATTGACAACCCTTAATCTTGGGGGAAATCAATTAAAGACACTCCTTGATTCTTTTGG
Source organism: Flavobacteriaceae bacterium (assembly GCA_030590765.1). GTDB lineage: Bacteria > Bacteroidota > Bacteroidia > Flavobacteriales > Flavobacteriaceae > Lutimonas. The sequence goes on from JAUVCP010000135.1 coordinate 1,704, forward strand.
AAATCTTACGGCACTGTATTCGTTGAATTTATATGGAAATCAACTTGAAGCGCTTCCTGAATCTTTTGGGAACCTTCCCAATCTTCAAGAATTATATCTTACAAGAAATAAATTAAACAGCTTACCTGAATCTTTTGGAAATATGACCAATTTAAGGATGCTATATGCTGATAAGAATCAATTGATATCTCTTCCGGATTCCTTTGTGAAATTAGGAAATATATCCGCCTTAAAATTGAGTGAAAATCATCTTACAACTCTTCCTGAATCCATTGGTGAAATGACCAGATTGAGCAGTCTTGAAGTTGATAATAATCAACTAACTGGTTTACCGGAATCCATTGGAAAACTGAAAGATCTATATAGAGTTCAAATATCAGAAAACCAGTTAAAAAGGGAAGAAATGCAAAAATTAATGACCTTATTGCCTGATTGTGATTGGTCATTTGAATAAAAATAATTAGAGTTAAAACGTTAAATTTAAAACAATTATAAATTATGAAAAAATTTGCAATAGTATTGTCCATAGCCCTGCTTTTAGTTGGCTGCGGTAAAAGTGAATCAGAGAAAGCTGTAGATAATAAATACAAACGTTACCCTGTTGAATCAGGTATTGTAAAATATAAAACAACCATAAAAGGAAAAGTAATGGGGTCTAACATTTCCGGAAATGGAGAGTCAACGTTATACTTTAAAAATTATGGTGCATTAGAATTGACAGAAGATCAATCTACTCAAACAACCGAGATCAATATTTTTGGCAAAAAGAATAAAACAGAAGAAAGTAACCACTCCATGACTAAAATGGAGAATGTTGGTGCTACCATGCTAAAAGGTGTGGATGTAAACAAAGTTGGAAAAGAAATGCTGGAAACCATGGGTGGAAAAAAAATAGGTGATGAAAAATTCAAAGGTTATGATTGTGAAGTTTGGGATCTAAACGGTAGCAAACAATATTTCTATAAAGGAATTCCTTTGAGAAGTGAAGTAGAGATGATGGGTATCACAACAATTACCGAAGCAACATCAGTAAAATTTGACACAAAAGTATCAGATAGTAAATTTAAACTTCCTGATTTTGAGGTTGTTGAAATTGAAAATATGATGGGTAGCGAGAGTATAGATGAAATGATGAATAGTGAAGAATTTCAAGATGATATGGAAGACGTAAAAGAAAATATGGATGCTTTAAGTAAAATGAGTTTTAAAGAATGGAAAAAAATGGCACAAGAAAATGATCCTGAAATGGCAGAAATGAGCGATGAAGAATTACGTCAAACTTATGATATGATACAACAAATGATAAAATTGAGAAAAGGGAATTAATAAAAAACAGCAGTAATCTATAAAACACAAAAAAATTAAAAATCATGAAAAGAACTATTCTAATAACTCTATTCTTACTATTTATAATAAATATTAATGCACAGGATAATCATCCAATAATCGGCACTTGGCAATTAACCACTGTAGAGGTTGACGGAGAAACCAAAGATGGTTTTCAAGCTGTTTGGATCTTTGAAAATGAAGGGGTTTTTAAAGCAGCAAGATCAGTATCCGGAGATGTTATCCCAGTAGGAACATGGAAATGCGATAAAGAACGTAAAATTCTTATTATGAAAAGCGAAATTGACAAAGATTTTAATGGGGAAGCGATGGTGTTGAATCTTAAAGATGATAAATTATCGTATAAAAAAGATGATGCAATTTTAAGTTTTACAAAAACGGAAATGTCAAAACCAGATACTACTCCTATTCCAGAATTAAGTTTTACATATAAAGATTTTTTGGATGAAGATGGTGGAGATAAATATCTTGAAGATGGAATCAAATTACCATGGACAATTGATCAGGTTTATGTAGAAATGAAAAATATAAAAGAAATCGTTTATCATATCGATCATTTTGTAACAAATAAAGGGAAAACAGATTCATGGACAAATAGTTATAAAACAGAATTCCTATCTGATAACGAGTTAAATATTAGAGAATATTCTTATTTTCAAAAGGATTATGTTGAGGATGATGATGTTTTTCCGCTTGACGACGAAACTCAAGGGCAAATGACATTTTTCCCACAAGATGAACCGGAATATTTTAGAGTTGTTGGAGAAGACAATTTTAAAACAGATCTAGGTATTTTTAAGTGTACTATTGTAGAAGGAATTGGAGACTCAGATAAGAAATTAAAATACTGGATGATCAATGATAAACCAGGTGTTTATGCGAAAATTATCATTGTGAAAGATGAAGGAAATCCATTTGATTATACCAATGTATATATATTAAAAGAGATCAAATAAAAAAATAAGGATCATGAAACAATTAACAAAAATAGTCTTTTTGCTATTAGTTGCCCTGTTAATAAGTTCCTGTAACAGCAAAAAAGAGAAACGAAATCCGGATTTTTTAAAACCTCTTCAAATAGAAATTCCAAAAGAGCTATCCAACAATAAAGATGCTATTGATTTTATCAAATCTTCAGAAAATGCAATCAATGAATTTTCTGATAATATTGAAGAATTGGCATTGGATGGTAAAGATGTTCTTTTTAAAGATGTGGATGAAATGGGAGCTGTAGATAAGATCAAACTGGGGAAAATGGCTGTTCAATTTGTTTCAAATTCTACCCAGTTAGCTGGAGTATTGGAAGATGCCCAAAAGTATGTTGAAAAGGCACAAGCAAATGGCTTAGATGAAAATCAGATAAAATCTTTGGAAATAATTGAAAAAACTGTAGAGAACAGAATAATAGAGATCAATAATAAATACAAGGATTATTTTAATTGACACAATAGCAATGTAGACGTAGTTTTTCGAAATGGAGTATACCTTAGGTTGCTCCGTTTTATTTTATATCGGACTTTCCACCGATCTTTTTTAAAAGTCGTGTGTCTTTTATAATCATTTTTTGTGAAATAGCTTTACACATATCATAAACGGTAAGGGCAGCAACACTTGCACCAGTCAGGGCTTCCATTTCTACCCCGGTTTTACCATCGATTTCAACAGCACAAAGAATTTCAATATTTTCATTGTCCAGAATTTCAATATTGATATCAATTCCATTAATGATCAATGGGTGGCACATGGGTATTAGTTCGGAAGTCTTTTTAACTGCCTGAATTCCTGCAATGATCGCTGTTTGAAATACCGGTCCTTTTTTGGTAGTTAATTCATCTTCATTAAATAGAGAAATAATTTCGGTTCCTAAAAACATTTCTGTACGGGCAGTAGCTTTTCTGTTGGTTACTTTCTTATCACCAACATTGACCATTTTTGGTTGGTTTTTATCATCTAAATGTGTGAAACTGTTCAAAATAGTCGATTTAATTATTTTTCTAAATTATGTATTTCCTTAATTCTTGAGATTCCTGTCTGGGCAGGAATGACATCTTCTTAACTACCTATATTCGATCAAAGGAAACACCTCTCCTTTACTAAAAGATTGCTTCCCAGTTGGTAATTCAATAAAGGCATCATTATCAACTAAATTAGCAAGATCACCTGAGCCATGTCCTGCTATGGGATTTGCTAATAGCTGTCCGTTCTTATTTTCTAATTTTACCTGTAAAAAGTAAGTGAGATCAGGTTTGAAATTAAAATCCTTTGCCAGAATTGCAAAATTATTATTTTGATAATTGAGTCCTGCTGATCTTTGAAACCATGGGTAAAAATACTTCATACAACTTACAAAAGTGGAAACAGGATTACCTGGAAAAGCAAAAACGGTTGTATCTTCTTTTTTACCAAACCAAAACGGCTTACCAGGGCGCTGACGAACTTTATGAAACAATTTTTCTACACCAAGTTCATCTAAGACTTCAGGTAGGTAATCAAATTTTCCCTTGCTTACAGCTCCGCTAAAAAGTAAGACGTCATAATTATTTAATATCTTTTCAATTTTTTGCTTAAGAAGAGGTTTATCATCTGCAATATGTATCGTATCCGCTTTGATGTTTATCCTGTCAAGAATAGCAACTAGCGTATGAATATTACTTCTTCTAATCTGGTAATCAGCCGGAGTTTGATCGATTTCAACCAATTCATCACCGGTAGAGATCAACATCACTTTCGGATTTCTAGCAACTTGTACAGTATTTTTTCCTACCGTTGCCAATACTCCAATTTCAGCAGCAGAAATAATTGTGTTTTTTGATATTAAAATTTCTTCTTTTTTTCTATCCAATCCTTTGCGATGGATATTTTGAAAATATTTGATATCATTGGTGTTTACTTTTGCAACACCATTTTTAATCTCCACCAATTCATATGGAATTACCGCTTCTGAATTTACCGGAGCCATGGCTCCCGTCATTACTTCAATACAATTGATTGGATCTTCCAATGTCAATTGTGGACTCCCGGCTGCCTGTACTCCTTCAATTTTAAATTTTCGAATACCTTTATTAAACGGCTCCACTGTTATAGCTATACCATCCATACTTGCACGATGAAAAGGAGGAAAATCTCTGTCAGCTACAATTTCTTCTTTTAAAATCCTGCCCAGCGAATCTTTAAAATCAATTTTTTCAACACCAAAATCTTCTGTTTGGGTTAAAATTATTTCCAATGCTTTTTCTGATGTGATCATTTTTATTAATTCAAAATTTAAGATTCAAAATTGAAAAATCATATCCTAATGTTTGACTTATTATTTGATAA
>JAUVCP010000208.1 GCA_030590765.1 Flavobacteriaceae bacterium
TTCAAATGCACAAAATGGAAGAGTAAATAAATATGTTGCTCAAGCTTTATTAGGTAAGGTACTACTTTATCAAAATAAGATGGATGAAGCTGCTGGAATGTTAGAAAATGTAATAAATGGTCCGTATATTTTAGTAGATGATTTTGATAGTATGTTTTTAAAAGAAGGTGAAAACGGTTCTGAATCTATTTTTGAAGTTCAATATTCAAACGGTAAACCATATTATAATTGGGGAGGCTTTACACGTGGTCAAGGTAATCCTGCAGTTCAACAATGTGGAGTTAGAGGTTTAAATGGTTCAGTTGATATGCCTTATGCTTCTGGTTGGAGTACAAACCTTCCGACAGAAGAACTTGCAGATGCCTATGAAGAAGGAGATCAAAGAAAAGATGCTACCGTATTTGATATGGAAGCCTATAAAAATGATAATCCTGGTTTAGATATAAGTTATACTGTTGCACCGTATAAGAACACAGGTTATTATAACAAAAAATACTTACCTAGAAAAGGTCAAACTAGTGGGCAGATAGAATTAAATTATGAAAATAATCATAGAGTAATTCGTTTAGCAGATGTTTTGCTAATGGCGGCTGAAGCCAATCTTGCCTCAGATGAAGCAAAAGCACTCGGATATTTAAACAGAGTTAGAGCTAGAGCATTTGGAGATGATTCTCATGAAATAACGGCAAGTGGAGAAAATTTGAAACAAGCTATTTGGGATGAAAGAAGATTAGAATTAGCTATGGAAGGCGATCGTTTCTTTGACTTAGTAAGAACTGGTCAAGCAGCATCTAAAATACCTGGGTTTGTTGTTGGTAAAAATGAAGTATTTCCAATTCCTCAGAGAGAAATTGATATTTCAAAACTAGAACAAAACCCTGGTTGGTAATACAATTGTAATAAATTAAAAATAATCGAAATGAAAAAAATAAAATATTTTTTAAGTATCATTATAATAATCATAGCTTTTTCAGGCTGTTATGACGACGATTTTGGTAGTACTGATTTTGTGTCAACCGCAAAGACTCCAGATAATGTAGTTACACTCTTTGATATTACACAAGATAATTCTGGATTGGTAACTTTTACTCCAAATAGTGAAGGTGCGGTTTCCTATGATATCTATTTTGGCGATGAAACAACTGTGCCAAGTAATATAAAGCAAGGAGAAAAATTAACTCACATTTATAAGGAAGGTACCTATAAAGTTAAAATAGTCGCTAACGGAATTTCAGGTTTAGAAACGGAAACTATTCATGACTTAGCTGTATCTTTTATAGCTCCTGAAAATTTAGAAGTTACAGTTTTAAATGATGAAGCATTATCTAAACAAGTAAATGTTAGAGTAAATGCAGATTTTGCAAATTCTTTTGAAGTATATTTTGGTGAAGTAGATGATGAAACTCCTGTTATAGTAAATATTGGAGAGACAGCTTCTTATACTTATCAAGAAGCAGGTATTTATACAATTAAAGTAGTAGTAATTGGTGCTGCAATTGCAACAACAGAGTATATTATTGAAGATTTTGAAGTTACAGCTATTTTACAACCTCTTGAAGCAGCACCTACACCACAAGGTAGAAAAGATGCTGATGTAATTTCAATTTATAGTGATGCATATACAAATGTAGAAGGTTCAGATTTTAATCCAAATTGGGGGCAATCAACAATTTATTCAGAGATTGATATCGTTGGAAATCCAACTATTCAATTAGGGAATTTAACTTATCAAGGACTTCAACTTGGGTCAGAAGTTGATGCTTCTACCATGGAATTTATTCATATTGATGTTTGGACTGCTGATGCTGAAGCAGTAAAAATTTATCCTATAAGCTCTTCCACTGGAGAAAACTTTGTTCAATTAGACCTTGTACCAGATCAATGGAATCGATTTGATATACCAGTAACTGTATTTACCGATCAAGGATTATCAATGGCAGATATTCATCAATTTAAGTTCGTAGGAGTCCCTTGGGCAGGTGGAACAATTTTTTATGATAATCTTTACTTCTATAAAGCTGCTTCTGGAGCAGATCCATTTTTGGTTGAAGATTTTGAAGGAATTGCACCAGCATTTGTTGATTTTGGAAATATTGCAGATGTGGAAGTAGTTTCAAATCCAGATGCTTCTGGTATCAATACTTCAGCTAAGGTAGCTCAATTAATCAAAACAGCTGGATCAGAAACTTGGGCAGGTGCTTTTTTTGAAATTGCTGCACCATTAGATTTAGATACGTATGCTAACATTAGCGTAAAAACCAGATCTCCTAAAAGTGGAGCTAAGGTTTTGCTTAAAATTGAAAATCAAGATGCTAGCATTACACATAGTGTTGAATCGACAACTACAATGATTAATGGATGGGAAACTTTAATATATGATTTTAGCGGAGCTCCAAAAGCTGATTATGTGCGAATCGTTATTTTCTTTGATTTTGGAAACAATGGAGATGATTCAGTGTATTATTATGATGATATAACATTACTTAATTAAAAATTATGAATATGAAAAAAATTAAATATTTTTTAGCTTTCCTTTCATTTGCTCTAATATTTGGAAGCTGTGATGAAGAAACCTATGAATTTGGAGATATTAAAACGCCTTCTAACATACAAATTGTTGCAGATATAGTAGGTTCTGATGCAAATAATCCAAATGGTGATGGAAGTGGAGAGGTAAACTTTTCAGTTACTTCTGATAATGCTATAAGTTATAAATTTATTTATAATGGTGTTGAAGAATTAGTTCCATCAGGAAATAAAACTTATAATTTTGGTACTACAGGGCTTCACACTTATGAAGTAACAGTCATTGCAATGGGAACAGCAGGTGTTAGCTCTAGTAAAACTACATTTGTAGATGTACTAACGCTTTATTCTCCTCCAGCAGATTTAATTACTATGCTAACAGGTGATAACTCAAGAACTTGGAGAATTAAAAATGAGGTTTATGGTCATATGGGTCTTGGACCAACAGATGCTACCGGACCAATATGGTGGGCAGCAGGTGCTGATGAAAAAGATGAAACCGCAATGTATGATGATCGGTATACTTTTAATGTAGATGGAAGTATGACACATACTACCGAAGGTTTTATTTTTGGAAAATCCGTTCCATTGACTGAAGATTTTGGAGATAGAGGCCAAACTCCAAATGGAAATAATGAATTTACACATTTCCCATTTGATGATTATACGGAAAATTGGGAATTAAGTGCACCGGCTGAACAAGAAACATTATCATTTGCCGGAACAGGATTCTTATGCTTTTATGTAGGTGGAGATCATAGTTATCAAATCATCTCACGATCTGAAAATGAAATGATGGTTAAAACTATTGGAACCGGATTTGGTTGGTTCTTTATATTAGTGGCAGTAGATTAAGAAATTTTTGAAAGAAGGGATAATTTTTTATCCCTTCTTTAATTAAAATTCTGCCCCTAAATTTCTACAATCTTAAATATAACACTCAATGTTCTATAAAAACACTTTCTATAAGACACCTCTTTTTGGTGTTCTATTATTTCTTCTTTTTTCCTGTAGTGGAGGAAGTAGTGACGATCCTTCAGGCCCTGTTGATCCAGAAGTGATTGTACCATCTGACCTTATTTTTACAGTGGATTTAGTTGGAGAAGACACTAATCACCCTAATGGTGACGGTTCTGGAGCTATAAATGTTTCTGCATCAGCAAAAGATGCTACTTCTTTTGGATTTAGACCAGGTACAGGTTCTGAAATAAATAATACAACAGGTAATTTTGAGTATACATATTCTGATAATGGAATAAATAATTACACGATTGATGTTTTGGCTTATTCCAAAACTGGAAATTCTATAAAAACGTCAAAGGAAATTACAGTTGCAGTATCACCAAACACTAATTTAGTTTGGTCTGATGAATTTGATGTAAATGGAAGCCCCGATCCTTCTAAATGGGTTTATGATATTGGCGATGGCTGCCCTAACCTTTGTGGATGGGGTAATAGTGAGTCGCAATATTATACAGATAGAACTGATAATGTGGTTATTGAAAATGGGATTTTAAAAATTATAGCAAAAAAAGAAGATTACCAAGGTTCAGAATATACTTCTGCCAGAATAAAAACTCAAGGGAAGTTTGATTTTAAATATGGTAAAGTTGAAATTAGAGCAAAATTGCCTGAAGGTGGTGGTACTTGGCCTGCTCTATGGATGCTGGGATCAAACATAACTTCAGTCGGTTGGCCGGCTTGCGGTGAAATTGATATTATGGAACATAAAGGAAATGTTCCAGGTAATGTTTCAAGTGCAATTCACACACCTTCAAGTTATGGAGGTACAATTAATAAAGGAAACAAAACTGTTTCTAATGTTTCAACAGAGTTTCATATTTATACGGTTAATTGGACCGTAGATAAAATAGAATTCTCAATTGATGGTACAACTTTTTATACATACAACCCTTCGAATAAAGATAGTAATACTTGGCCTTTTGATGCCAATCAGTTTATTATTTTTAATGTGGCTATGGGAGGAACCTTCGGAGGATCTATAGATCCTGATTTTACTGAAGGGATAATGGAAGTTGACTATATACGAGTGTATCAATAAATTATTTTAAAACAATAGGTTTACATTAATTATTTTTCTGTTGTTTTTTCAAATAAAAATTAATAGTAAAAACCAATATACTTTTTATTGATGTTTAAATATTTGATTTTAAAAATTTTATTTTTTATTCCATTTGTCAGTCTATCTCAAGATCTGATCATAAATACCATGAATAGAAATACCACATCTTTAAACGGAAGTTGGCATTATATAGTTGATCCTTATGAAACAGGTTACTATAATTATAGATATGAGCCTTATGATCAATTAGAAAAGAAAAACAATTCAGCATTTTATAATAATTATCATACTGATAGTAAAATGGAGTTGGTGGAGTATGATTTTGATAAATCACCCATCTTAACTGTTCCAGGAGATTGGAATTCACAAAAAGAAAATCTCTTTTATTATGAAGGTACTATTTGGTATAAAAAATCATTTGATTATACATTTTCTAAAGAAAATAATCGTCTTTTTGTTTACTTTGGAGCAATTAATTATAAAGCAGAAGTTTACCTTAACGGAATAAAACTTGGTAAACATGAAGGAGGTTTTACA
>JAUVCP010000078.1 GCA_030590765.1 Flavobacteriaceae bacterium
GGCTAAACGTTGCTATAGGATACGGTGCAAATGGCCTACCTGAAAATAGTTATGATTTTGGAATTCATCCGCCTCAACCAATTGAATCATATCGTCAGTTTTATACCAGTATTGACGTAGATCTCACTAAGATAAAAACAAATTCGCCCTTTTTAAAAACCGTTTTTAACGTTTTCAATTATGTAAAGATTCCAGCTCCAACTATTGAATACAGGAGCAATGGCGATTTTAAATTCCACTTGTTTTACTTTTAATTCTCCCAAACATGAATTTTAACAAACAATTAACTCTTTTCATACAATAAAAAAATCGTATATTTGCAGCCGCAATTAAACGCTTAGTATTTTTTAGATCAACTGAACTAATAAATACAGTATTATGAAAAAGAAATTTATACTTGTCCCTCTTAGTGTAATCTTATTTTTTGCATTCGCTAGGTTAAATAGTCAGGATACTTACCAAGGTAAAAAAGTTGAATTTAATTTGCCAACTGCAAATACTATTTCAACTGTTACAAAAGGCATTGCCCCTTTTGATGTTTATTTTACTCCTTCTGTGGGTAACTCTTATATCGCTTTTAAAGAAGCAGTAGCTTTTAAAGAATCAAGAGGCAAATACTATATCGTAAATTCGTTAGGATACTTAGGGAAATATCAGTTTGGTAGAACTACCTTAAAATTTTTCAATATACACGACACCAAATATTTTTTGAATAACCCCGAACTACAGGAAAAAGCCTTTAAAGCTTTATGTGAAAGAAACAAATGGAGGTTAGAGAAAGAAATTGAAAGAAATGTTGGTAAAATTATAAATGGGATTGAAATTACCGAATCTGGTATTATAGCTGCAGCTCATTTAGCAGGAGCAGGTAGTGTAAAAAAATATTTAAGAAGTAATGGTAAAGATATTTTTACAGATGCTTACGGAAGTAATGTTCAATATTACATGAAAAAATTTGCTGGTTATGACATGTCTTTTGTTAAACCAGTGGAAAACCCAACTATTTAAATTGCAATATTACATTACCCAATTACTTTTTTAGTAACCCTTAAGATTTATGGATAATAAAAATACAAGGACGTTTATGTAGATCGACATTCTCTCTTCTCCATTCATTTGCCTGTAGTGTTCTTATGTATTCCGTAGATAAGGTAATATCTGATGCTACACATAAAAAAGTAGTTGGAGTCAAAACAGATTTAAAATCACTTAGTAATTTATTATTTCGATAGGGTGTTTCAATAAATATTTGAGACTGATTTTTAAGTTTTGATAGTTTTTCAAATTCTTTGATTGTTTTTTTTCGTTCTGCCTTGTCAATTGGCAGATATCCGTTAAACGCAAAATTTTGTCCGTTTAACCCAGATGCCATCATCGCTAAAGTAATAGAAGATGGACCAACCAATGGCACGACTTTGATATTCTTTATATGAGCTTGCATTACAATACTTGCACCAGGATCAGCAATTGCAGGCACACCAGCTTCTGACAATAAGCCAATATTTACACCCTGTAAACATGGGTTTAAATAAGTTTTAGTCTCCAGATCAGTAGTATACTTATCCAAAAGAAATATCTTTAACGAGGGTTGTGATTTTCTGGGAGTAATTTTTTTGATAAATCTTCTGGCTGTCTTTTCATTCTCAACAATAAAAACATCAATTCCTTCCACAACCTTTTTAACTGAAATTGGCAAAACCTCTAATGGTTCATTGTCACCAAGTGTAGTGGGTATCAAATATAATTTTCCTAAATTCGAATTCATGATCATTTTAATTTATTAGAGATCACTTCGCATGCTTCATCCAACATTTGAAATACATTTTCAAACCCTCCATCTCCTCCATAATAAGGATCCGGAACATCAATATTCTGACCGGAATAAATTTCATTTAAAATCATTTGTACTTTCTGCCTGTCCTGTTCGTTTTGAGCCAGACTTAAAACATCTGCTAAATTCGATCTGTCCATGACATAGATGAGATCATAATCTTCAAAATCTGAATATATAAACTTACGGCAACGCTGATAGGTGATATCTATTTGATGATCTTGGGCTACTTCAATAGATCTTTGATCGGGTAATTCGCCAATATGCCAACTTCCTGTTCCGGCAGATTCAACTAATATGTTATTGGTATCAATTTTTGATTTAAGAATTCCCTCAGCCAATGGCGATCTGCAAATATTACCCAGACACACCATTAACACTCTTTTCATGCTTCAAGTAGATTAAAAAGTAAGTTTTTTAGTCAATTCATCAACGTATTTTCGAAATTGCTTATCTGTTTCTGTTAGGTTATCAACTGTTTTACATGCATGTAATACCGTTGCATGATCTCGGCTGCCTATTTGTGAACCAATACTTGCCAGTGAAGCCTTGGTCATTCTTTTAGCAAAGAACATTGCCAACTGACGAGCCTGAACAATATGACGTTTTCTGGTTTTTGATTGAAGAGTGCTAACATCCATTTCAAAGTATTTAGAAACAACTTTTTGGATATAATCAATGGATACTTCTTTTTTGGTATTCTTCACGAACTTATCAACAATTTGTTTGATAAGAGGTAAGGTAAATTCTTTTCGGTTAAATGATGCCTGAGCAATTAAAGAAATCAGTACTCCTTCTAATTCTCTAACATTTGTTTTAATATTTTTTGCAATGTACTCAACAATTTCCTCTGGAATTTCTACTCCATCTCTAAACATTTTACTTTGCAATATAGAGATACGTGTTTCATAATCAGGTGCCATCAATTCGGCTGACAAGCCCCATTTAAATCGGGAAAGTAGTCTTTGTTCAATATCCTGCATATCTACTGGTGCCTTATCTGATGTTAAGATCACCTGTTTACCATTTTGGTGTAAATGATTGAATATATGAAAGAAAACATCTTGGGTACCTGATTTACCGGATAAGAATTGTACATCATCAACAATTAAAACATCTATCATTTGATAAAAATGAATAAAATCATTTCTGGTGTTTGCTTTGACAGAATCAATATATTGTTGCGTAAATTTTTCTGCTGAGATATAAAGTGCTGTTTTTTCAGGATAACGTTCTTTGATCCTTACACCTATCGCCTGAGACAAATGCGTTTTACCTAGACCAACTCCCCCATAGATCAATAAAGGATTGAATGAAGTTCCACCAGGTTTATTTGAAACAGCCATACTTGCAGAACGAGCCAATCTGTTAGAATCACCTTCTATATAATTCTCGAAATTATAATTTGGATTCAATTGTGATTCTATTTTCACTTTTTGTATACCAGGAATAATAAAGGGATTTTTTAATTCTCTTTTATCAATATCCAAGGGTATGGTTACACCTTGTGAATTAAATGGTTTTTTATTTGAACTGGGAAATTTTACTGTATGTGGTTTTCTATTGCTATAGGTATTTTCCATTCTTACATCATATACCAATTTGGCATGTTCACCAAGTTCCTTTACCAAAGCAACTCTCAATAATTTTATATAATGCTCCTCCAACCATTCAAAAAAGAATTTGCTGGGAACCTGTATAGTTAAAACATCTCCTAATATTTTTATTGGTTTAATAGGTTCAAACCAAGTTTTATATGCTTGAGGCTTTATGTTATCCTTGATAAAAAGGAGGCAGTTTTCCCATACAGAGGAGGCTGTCTTTGTCATTATGGTTAAAATATTTGAATTAGTAATATCCCTTTTTTATAACAGAAAATCTGATTCTCAATTACAATACAAATTTGTGAATAAACTTTAGTATAAAAAAATCAAATTGCTATTGATTATTAATTTTTATTTTCGTATTGTAAGAATCACTGCAAAGTACAAAAAAATGATCAAAAATGAAATAAAAATTCGAGTAAGATATGGAGAAACAGATCAAATGGGTTATGTATACTATGGAAATTATGCAGAGTATTTTGAAGTTGGCCGAGTAGAATTGCTTCGTAGTCTTGGAGTTAGCTATAAATCATTGGAAGAATCAGGGATTATGCTACCAGTATTACACATGGAAATTAATTTTTTAAAACCGGCTAAATATGATGATTTAATAATTTTAGAAACAAAACTAGTTGGAAACCCAATGGTAAAAATAAAATTTGAATTTAAAATATTTAGTGAAAGAAAAGAACTTTTAACCACAGGAGAAACAACTTTGGTCTTTATTGATATGAAAAAAAATAAACCAACAAAAGCTCCCAAATATTTACTCGATAAATTATACTGCAACATTTAACAATCTGACACTATTTTTAAGTAATTATTTTAATATTTACACAGCGTAGATCTTCAAAGGCTTTTTTAATTTTTTCAGCTTCTTTTTTTCTTACCGAGATCTCAAAATTGCAATCCATTTCCATTTCCTGTTTTAATAGATTAATATTTTTCTCTTTGATCAAACGCATTACTTTATTCATGTTTACATAGTCAAACTTCAAAGCAAAGTGATCATCAATGGTTTTTTTAATTATATCAGATGCATCTAAAGCCAATTTTGCAGCTGTTTTATATGCATTGATCAACCCTCCTACTCCAAGTTTGGTTCCACCAAAATACCTTACAACAACAATTAGAACATTGGTAAGTTCAAAAGATAAAATTTGCCCATATATTGGCTGACCTGCACTATTGTTAGGTTCTCCGTCATCATTTGCTCTAAAAAGATTGTTATCAATACCCAGGCGCCAGGCATAGCACCAATGCCTTGCTTTATGATGTTTTTCCTTTAAAGTAGTAATAATAGGCGACACCTCCTTCTCCGCACTAAGCGGAAAAGCATAGCCTAAGAATTTACTTCCCCTATCTCTAAAGATCACTTCTACTGAAGGCTTTTTGATCGTTTTGTATATATCTACAATTTCCAATTAAGAACTGATTTAAAAATCAAATGTTGAACAGATCACTTTTTACATTAAACAACTCAGAAACATCCTCTTTTTCAGGATTGATATGCCATGTATGAATCCCTAAATAAATGGCCATTTCTATATTTTCAAGAGTATCATCCACAAACAAAGTAGCAGAAGGAGACAATTTATTTTCAAATACAATCAATTGAAACGGATCTGCATCTGGTTTTCTCATGTTAATTTCATGAGAATAATAGATCTTATCAAAACAGTTGATAAATCTATCATAAAAAGCATTTCCAAATTGAGATTGCACATGATTAATATGCAACTCATTTGTATTGCTTAACAAAAACAAACGATACTTTTTCGGAATTCTTTCCAGAAACAATAGGCGATGCAACGGAAAATCTCCCAATATAGAAACCCAGGAGTTAACAAGTTCTTCTTCCGAAAATCCGCCTTTTTGTAAAACATTTTTATAGTAAGCTTTAAAATCTTCAGTACTTACTAAACCTTTTTCATACAACTGATTAAATCCAGTCATATTACTTGTAATATTTTTCAAACCTAAATAGTGTAATTCTTCCTTAAACTTTTTATGATCCAAATTTACAAAAACATCACCCAGGTCAAAAATTATATTTTCTACCATTTGTTTGTATACATTAAAAGTTTATCTGTTCCTATTTGTAGCTCTGTTCTTATTTCCCTATTTACATCAGGTGCCTTTATTCCTTTTTCAAAGCATAAATTTCCGACAAAATTCCTTGCTTCATCCCATAAGTTTGCATCAATAAAACTTTGAAGTGTTATTGCTCCTCCTTCAATTATTATTGACTGGATTTCTCTTTTATATAAAATATCCAGAATTTGGACAATTACATTTTTTGAAAAATCAATTCTTTCATAAAACTCTCTATTCTTGTCAACTTTAGTCTTCTTATCGATAAATACAATAGTTTCAATTTCATCATCATAAAAATGAAAATCAGTATTGGTTTTTAGATCTTTATCAATCGCAATTCGTACAGGCGACCTTCCTGAATAGGTACGTGCACTTAATTTCGGATTATCCTGTAATACCGTATTCGTTCCAACCAAAACAGACGCTTCTTCTGTACGCCATTTATGCACCAATTGCTGAGAATAACTATTAGAAATCCATATAGGTTTATTCTCTACCGCAGTTTCTACCTCTGGAAAAATAAAACCATCTTTAGTCTGAGCCCATTTTAAAATAATATAAGGTCGCTTTTTTTGATGAAAAGTAAAGAATCTTCTATTTAACTGATTACATTTATTTTCTAAAACGCCAACCGTTACATTACAATTGTTATTTTTTAAAAATGCAATACCTTTTCCATGCACCATATCATTAAGATCTATCGAACCTATTACAACATTTGGAATTTTCATCTGTATGATCAAAAGCGAACAAGGTGGTGTTCTACCATAATGAGAGCAAGGCTCTAAATTCACATACAAAGTTGATTTTGACAGCAAACTTTTATCTTTTACAGAATTGATTGCATTCACTTCTGCATGTGGTTCACCTGCTTTTCTATGCCAGCCCTCACCTATAATCTTGTCCTCATAAACAATAACACTTCCAACCAATGGATTTGGATATGTAGTACCCAGACCATTTTTAGCCAGATCTAAACAACGTTGCATATATTTTTTATGGATCTCCAAAATGATGTATTATTATATTTTACGAATTTATAAAAAGATTATATCTAAATTTGAATTCTTTAAATTATTTACCATTCATTTATGAATAATAACATCGAAATAAGATCTATCCAAAAAAAAGATAATGATTCACTTTCCAAAATAATTAAATCCACTTTAGAAGAGTTCAATGCTGCAATTGATGGAACAGCCTATACAGATTACGAAACTGATGCCATGTTTGAAGCTTACACAAAAGACAAATCCATATATTATGTAGCTCTTTTGGATAACAAAATCGTAGCAGGATGTGGGATTAACCCTTTACAAAATGGTGAAAAAGAGATATGTGAACTCCAGAAAATGTATATGGCCCTAAATGCAAGAGGTAAAAAAATAGGTAAAAACCTTCTTTTTAAATGTCTTGATTTTGCTAAAAAAGCAGGTTACCAACAAATTTATCTTGAAACTTTCCCTAATATGACTTCTGCAATTGCACTGTACAAAAAAACCGGATTTTACAATATATACCATTCTTTAGGAAACACCTGTCACTATTCCTGTAACGTATGGATGTTAAAAGATTTACAATGAATATTTTAGAATTAAAAAATATATTCAGATCTGAATTAGGTAATATTTTCCCAAAAAATGAAATTGATAGTTTTTTCTATATGCTATCTGACACCTATTTGCATCTAAAAAAAGTAGACATTGCCTTAAATCCAAATCTGACCATAGCTCCCTCAAAAGAAAAAGAGTTCAATTCGGCTTTAGACAAGCTTAAAAAAGAAGAACCTATACAATATATATTAGGTGAAACAGAGTTTTACGGTTTACCTTTTTATATTGATAAAAATGTTTTAATTCCAAGACCCGAAACAGAAGAATTGGTGAAATGGATCATTGATGAAGTTAAAAGTCAAAAATCAAAAGTCAAAAGTTACTCTGAAAATAATTTGAAGATCTTGGATATCGGTACAGGTAGTGGCTGTATTGCTATTTCACTGGCAAAACATTTACCCAATGCTAAAATATGGGCATTAGATGTTTCAGATAAAGCTTTAGACATTGCTAAAAAAAATGCCACACTAAACAATGCTGAAATTCATTTTTTAACACAAAACATACTGACTACAAAACAGTTACCTGAAATAATGGATATAATTGTTAGCAATCCTCCCTATGTTAGAGAGCTTGAAAAATACGAGATCAATAATAACGTATTAAAACATGAACCTCACCTAGCTTTGTTTGTAGAAGATGAAAATGCTTTAATCTTTTATGATAAAATTGCTGATCTGGCAAAAGAAAACTTAAATAATAAAGGTCAGTTATATTTTGAGATCAATCAATATTTAGCTAAAGAGACTACAGCATTATTAAAGAATAAAGGATTCAAAAATATTGAATTAAGAAAGGATATTTTTGGAAATTCCAGAATGCTCAAAGCAGAAATATAAATTGACAAGTCTTTCAACTTTTTGCTTTACTTTTGCCATATGCGAATAGACATCATTACCGTTTCTCCCGAATTAATTAAAAGTCCGTTTGAGCATTCCATCATTAAAAGAGGAATTGACAAAGGAATTGTTGAAATTCATTTTCATGATCTACGCAATTATGCGATCAATAAATATGGTAAAATTGA
>JAUVCP010000185.1 GCA_030590765.1 Flavobacteriaceae bacterium
TCTTCCTTTGCAAGTTATGGAGAGGTGCATGAAGGGTGGACAGCTAATGACGTAAAAGGTTTTATCAAGATCACCGCTAATCAGGGAAAAATATTTAACCATGTAAATTCTTAAAAAATGATCAAGGCAGGAATTATTGGAGCAGCAGGTTATACGGCTGGTGAATTGATTAGGATTTTGATGTATCATCCTAAAACGGAACTGACTTTTGTTTATAGCACTTCTAATGCAGGTAATAAAATTTCTGATGTTCATCAGGATCTTGAAGGTAATCTGGACTTAAGATTTACAGATACGATCCAGGCAGATATTGATGTGTTGTTTTTGTGCTTAGGTCATGGAAATTCAAGTAAATTCTTACACAAGAATAACTTTTCAAAAACAACAAAAATAATTGATCTTAGTAATGATTTTAGATTGGAAGATGACAAGATTTTTGAAAACAAGGAATTTGTTTACGGTTTACCCGAAATGAATAGAGAGTCTATATTAGAAGCAGATTATATTGCAAATCCGGGGTGTTTTGCAACAGCAATTCAACTTGCTATTCTGCCTTTAGCTAGTTCAGGTTTAATCAAAAATGATATCCATGTAAATGCAACCACCGGAGCAACCGGAGCAGGAACAAGTTTATCAAAAACAACTCATTTTACATGGCGTGATAATAATTTTTCATCTTATAAGGTTTTTACACACCAGCATTTGGGTGAAATTAACCAAAGCATAAGTCAATTGCAAGATAGTTTTAAGGATGAAGTGATATTTATTCCAAATCGAGGTGATTTTAGTCGTGGAATTTATGTCACTTTGTATACTGATTTTGATGGAACTATTGAGGAGGCAAAAGATATTTACAAGAAATTTTATTTTGATGCAAAATTTACATTTGTTTCTGATAAAGAGATCTTTTTAAAACAGGTAGTAAATACCAATAAATGTCTGATCAATTTGCATAAACATAAGGGTAAATTGCTAATAACAAGTGTAATAGATAACTTGTTGAAAGGCGCATCCGGACAGGCAGTTCAAAATATGAATTTAATGTTTGGATTGGATGAAAGTTTAGGTTTGAATTTAAAAGCAAATTATTTTTAGTGAGACAATGATTCAATAAAAGTACACATTTGTTTTCCCTCTTGAGAGGGGTAAGGGGTGTGTTTAAAGAGTAAAACATTATGAAAATAGCAATTTTAGGCGTAGGTAATTTAGGATATTCCATCGCAATAGGAATTTTAAATAAAAAGAAAGATCTGAATTGTAAGGCCTTATATCTCACAAAAAGAAACACGAAAACCTTAGAGCATTTAGGTAAATTGTCAGTGGTAAAAATAACATCTGATAATAAAAGAGCAGTCAAATATTCTGATGTAATTATTGTTGCAGTATTGCCTAATCAGTTAAAAAAAGTATTAGAAGAAATAAAAGAGGTTGTTGTTCCTAGCAAGCATACTATTATTTCAGTTGCTACCGGAAGGGAGATAGTAGAAATAGAAGCCGTTTTAGGCAAGGAAGTGCCTGTTATTCGTGCAATGCCTAATACAGCTATTTCCGTAGGGGAATCTATGACATGTTTGAGTGGAAATGATTTAGGAGATCAAAAAATGACATGTGCCAAAACTATTTTCAATGCTTTAGGTCAGACCCTTTGTATTCATGAAAAGCATATGCAGGCAGCAACAGTTATTTGTGCAAGTGGTATCGCATTTTGGATGCGGTTGATCAGGGCAACAACTCAGGGAGCAGTGCAGCTTGGTTTTCACAGTAATGAAGCTCAGCAATTATCTATGCAAACCTGTTTGGGAGCTGCAAAATTATTGATTGATTCTCAAAGTCACCCAGAACAGGAAATTGATAAAGTTACCACACCAAGTGGTTGTACCATTGAAGGATTAAATGAGATGGAGCATAACGGATTAAGCTCTTCCTTAATTCAAGGTTTAGTAGCCTCATATCAAAAAATAAATGAAATTTAATTTCCCCTCTTGAGAGGGGATTAAGGGGTGTGTTTTTAGATTCCTAAAAAAATAATAATTATGAACTTATTCAATGTTTATCCACTTTACAACGTTACTCCGGTGAAAGCAAAGGGTTGCCATGTTTGGGATGGAAAAGGAACGAAATATTTAGATCTTTACGGAGGTCATGGTGTAATATCCATCGGGCATACACACCCTGAGTATGTTACAAAACTAAAAGAACAATTAGATTATATTGGGTTTTATTCCAATTCTATTCAAAATCCTTTGCAAGTTGAATTGGCAAATAAATTAGGTAAGCTTTCGAGATGTGAAAATTACGATCTGTTTTTATGCAATTCAGGTGCCGAAGCTAATGAAAATGCCTTAAAACTTGCATCTTTTAAAACAGGAAAGAAAAGAGTTATTTCCTTTGAAAAATCTTTTCATGGAAGAACATCGGCAGCAGTTGCTGTAACCGATAATATCAATATCAATGCACCTATTAATTTACAACAAGAAGTTACTTTTTTACCTTTGAATCAAATAAATCTGGTTAGGAAAGAGATTGAAAAGGGAGATGTTTGCGCTGTAATTATTGAAGGAATTCAGGGAGTTGGAGGTTTGGATGAAGGAACAACAGATTTTTTTAAAGACTTAGAAAAGATTTGTAAAGAGAATGAAGTGATTTTGATTCTTGATGAGATCCAATCTGGCTATGGCAGAAGTGGAAAATTCTTTTCTTTTCAACATCATGATATTCATCCTGATATTATTACAACCGCAAAAGGAATGGGAAATGGTTTTCCTATTGGTGGGGTGTTGATCTCTGATAGAATAGAAGCGAAATTTGGTATGCTTGGCACTACTTTTGGAGGTAATCATTTGGCTTGTGCAGCAGCAATAGCTGTTCTAGATGTTGTGGAAAAAGAGAAATTAATGGATAATGTAAATGCAGTTTCATCTTATTTTTTAGAAAGAATTAAAGAGATTTCACAAGTTCAAAAAGTAAAAGGAAGGGGAATGATGCTTGGGGTTGAATTTGATTTTGAAGTTGCTGAAATTAGAAAGAAATTGATATTTGATCATCATATTTTTACAGGGGGAGCAGCAAATAAAAATCTGTTGAGAATTCTTCCACCATTGAGTGTAACAAAATCTCAAATAGATGAATTTGTGAATGCTTTAAAAGTAGTTTTAAACGATTGATAATGAACAAAAACTTAACATCAAATCAAAAGAATGCCGTCTTAAAAAGTATGGCAAGATTATTATCTCAAGAAAGAGAAACAATTCTTGATGCAAATAGGATTGATGTAAAAACCTTTGCGGAAGATGATAAAGCGATGTACGACCGATTAATTGTTAACGATTCTAAAATTGATGGAATGATTAAATCTTTAGAACAGTTGGTGTCACAAGAAGATCCGGTTGGGAAAAATATTTTTCATTTTACTCATGAAAATGGTTTGAAGGTCACAAATAAAACTGCTGCTTTTGGAACGGTAATGATCATTTATGAATCTCGTCCGGATGTAACGGTGGAAGCTGGTGGAATTGCTTTTAAATCTGGTAATAAAATTTTACTAAAAGGAGGTAAAGAAGCAATCAACTCTAATTTTGCAATTGTAGATCTGTGGCATAAAGCATTGGAGGAAAATGATATTTCACAAAACTGGGTGGAGTATATGAATTTTAACCGACAAGAAACACAGGAATTTTTAAAGAATCCAACACAAAAAGTAGATCTAATCGTTCCTCGTGGAGGAGAAAAACTAATCGCTTTTGTAAAAGAAAATGCAACTTGTCCGGTGATAGTGAGTGGCAGAGGTAATAACTTCGTATATGTACATGCTGAGGCTGATCTGGATAAAGCTTTAGAGATCATTTTCAATGCAAAAACAGCAAAAATATCAGCCTGCAATGCATTGGATAAAGTATTGATTGATTCTAACCTATTGAATTTTGATGGTTTTATGTATAAATTAATATCAAAATTAAAGGAACACAAAGTAGAAATTCTAGGAGATGAGATTGTATCAGAGTTTGATGGAGTGAAAGCTATTCCCTCAGAAGAAACATGGTACGAAGAGTTTTTAGATTATAAGATTGTTATTGCCATGGTTTCTTCTATGAAAGTGGCAATAGCAAAGATCAATAAGTATAGCGGAGGGCATTCTGCATCCATCATAACCGAAAATGAAAAAGTGGCAAATGAGTTTTTAGAATCTGTTGATTCAGCAGCAGTCTATCATAATGCTTCCACTAGATTTACTGATGGATTTCAATTTGGCTTGGGCGGTGAATTGGCTATAAGTACTGATAAACTGCACCATAGAGGTCCTATGGGCATGCAACATTTAGTAACCAATAAATGGTATATTTTAGGAGATGGGCAAATCAGATAAAAAAAGAATTTTATTAAAAATAGGAACGAATACCCTTACCAAGGAATCCAATTTTATTTCCAGAGGAAAGATTGAAGATATTGGCAGGCAAATCTCGGAATTGAGCGATAAATATGAATTCATTATCGTGAGCTCAGGGGCGATTGCAGTAGCTAAACAATTTGTAAATTTGGAAAGTCGAGGAAAAGAGATCAATGTAAAACAAGCTTTGGCAGCTATAGGTCAGCCACATTTGATGCGTATTTTTCAAGAGAATTTTAGAGAATTGGGTTTGCTTACTTCGCAGTGTTTGCTGTCATATAACGATTTTGAAAGAGAAAAATCAAGACAAAATATTGTAAGTACCATTAATATTTTGGTTGAGAATAATTATATTCCCATCATCAATGAAAATGATACGGTTTCAACAGATGAAATACAGTTTGGAGATAATGATAAGTTGGCAGCTTTAACAGCTTTATTGTTAGATGTTGATTTGGTAATATTTGCATCAAACACCAATGGTATTTATACAAAAGAGTCTATTGCAAACAATAAAAAAGAAACCATTAAAAATGTAAAGGATGTTAGGAAACTTAAAGCCGAAATATCTGATATAAGATCATCTCAGGGATCGGGTGGTATGGAATCGAAAATTGAAGCAGCTGAATTATTGCAGAAAAATAATATAGAAACCTGGCTGGTAAACGGACTGGAAGACAATTTTATTTTGAATGCAATGAATAAAAAATCTGATTTCACAAAAATTATTAATTCCCCCTCTTGAGAGGGGTTAGGGGTGTGTAAAAAATTGAGTTATGAATTACTTATCAATAAACAACATTAACAACTTATCCGAATGGGTAAACGAGGCAATTGCATTAAAAAAAGATTCATTAAAGTTTCAGGATCTTGGTAAAAATAAAACCATTGGATTGTTATTTTTTAACAATAGTTTACGCACTCGTTTAAGTACCCAAAAGGCAGCAATGAATTTAGGTATGGATTCAATTGTGATGAATTTTGGAAGTGAAGGATGGGCTTTGGAATTTGAAGATGGAACCGTGATGGATCAGGGAAAATCAGAGCATGTAAAAGAAGCTGCACAGGTAATTTCACAGTTTTGTGATGTGATCGCTATCAGAGCTT
>JAUVCP010000049.1 GCA_030590765.1 Flavobacteriaceae bacterium
ATTTCCTTTTGTCCAAGCAAAGGATTATTTTGATAAACTTTTATAAAATACTTTTCGAAAAATACCATTACGGTAATATCATGGCCAAAATCATTTTGTATTTGATCTCTAATCTGATCTTTAAGCTGTGTAATATCATTATTTTTTGATTCGAATATTACATTTCCACTTTGTAAATAAGTCTGTATATTTTGATATCCTAGTGATGACAATGAAACAAGAAGATCTTTCATTTTAATTATATGATGCCCTGAAACATTGATTGCTCTTAATAAAATGACATATTTATTCATGGTATATTTCTGTTTCAAGAAATGATTCCGATAAACAAATTCAAAATGGATCAGATATCTTAAAAATTATCAAATACTACCATTATATTCTACTAGTTTTAACTCGCAAACCATTTTTCAACAAGGTCTTTTTCTTTTGAATCATAACCTTTATAATTAAATTCATTGGTAGATCTATCATAAGCATATTCTTTTTCCCATTCTTTGAAATTTTCTGCCATAGATTGAATACTATCACAAATATAATCAACTTCACTATCTGTAGTTGTTGGATGAATTGACATTCTTATCCATCCTGGTTTATCAAGCAAACATCCATCAGCGATCTGTTCAATTAATTCACTTGATTTTTGTTGATCTACATGCAACAAAAAATGACCATAAGTACCTGCACAGGAACATCCTCCACGAGTTTGAATTCCAAATCTGTCATTTAATAATTTAACACCTAAATTAAAATGCAGGTCGTTAATGTAAAAAGAAAATACCCCTAGCCTATCTTCATGTTGCTGGGCTAACAATCTTAAATTTTTAATTGGTTTTAATCTTTTAAATACTTCTTTATTGATCTCTTCTTCCCTATCATGGATATTTTTTGTGCCCATTTCATCTTTTAGCTGAATTGCCAGGGCAATTTTAATGGATTGCAAAAAACCAGGAGTTCCACCATCTTCACGCAATTCAATATCATCTAAATAGCTATGTTCTCCCCATGGATTTGTCCAGTTAACTGTTCCTCCTCCCGGATTATCAGGTACTGTATTATGGTATAGGTTCTTATTAAAGATCAATACTCCTGAAGATCCTGGTCCGCCTAAGAATTTATGAGGCGAAAAGAATATAGCATCAAGATAAGCATCTTTATCTTCAGGATGCATATTCATATCAACATAAGGTGCAGAACAGGCAAAATCAACAAAGCAAACACCATTATTTTGATGAATTATTTTGGCAATTTTAAAATAATCTGGCTGTAAACCTGTCACATTTGAACATGCTGTTACAGAAGCAATTTTTAATTTACGATCCTTATATTTATCAATAAGATTTTGTAAACTATCAATATCTACCATACCTGTTTTATCATATGGAAGGACCTCTACATCGGCAATTGTTTCTAACCAGGATGTTTGATTAGAATGATGCTCCATGTGGGTTATAAAAATAATTGGTCTATTCTCTTCAGGTAATGAAATAAACTCTTTTAAATTATCAGGAACCCGCAAACCAAGTATCCTTTGAAATTTATTTATAACTCCTGTCATACCAGTACCCTCAATAATCAAAATATCATCTTTTTGGGCATGAACATGCTTTTTGATAATATCTCTTGCCCTATGATAAGCCATTGTCATTACTGAACCAGAAAAAGTTGTTTCCGTATGTGTGTTGGCAACAAAAGGTCCAAATTCATTCAGTATTTTTTCTTCTATAGGTCTGTAAAGTCTTCCACTGGCAGTCCAGTCTGCATAGATCATTTTCTTTTCACCAAAAGGTATTGGGATATTTTTATCTATACCAACGATATGTTTACGAAATTTGCTAAAATACTTTTCTAAACTTTCATTCATTGATTAGGCATTTAACTATTATTAATTTGCAATTTCAGATATTTCACCCATAATTTTTTGTGCCAATTGATCTGCAGCTTTTTGAGTAAAACTTTCTGTATAAATTCTAATAATTGGTTCTGTATTTGATTTTCGCAAATGTACCCATTCTTTTTCAAAATCTATTTTTACACCATCTATTGTGCTAATCTCCTCATTTTTATATTTATCAGCCATTTTTTGTAAGATCAGATCTACATCTAGTTCAGGAGTTAATTCAATCTTATTCTTACTCATAAAATAACTTGGGTAAGAATTTCGTAATTCTTTGCAGGTCATTTTCGATTTGGCTAAATGAGTTAAAAACAAAGCAACTCCCACTAGTGAATCTCTACCATAATGGGAAGCAGGATAAATAATTCCTCCGTTTCCTTCACCTCCAATTATTACATTATTCTTTTTCATTAAGGCAACAACATTAACCTCGCCAACAGCACTTGCCTCATAGGTGCCACCATGTTTTTGTGTTACATCTCTTAATGCTCTTGAAGAGGATAGGTTGGAAACTGTATTTCCTTTGGTATGTGATAAAATATAGTCGGCACAGGCAACCAATGTATATTCTTCGCCAAACATAGAACCATCTTCATTTACAATTGCCAAACGGTCAACATCAGGATCAACGACAATTCCTAAATCGGCATTTTCTTTAACAACCAATTCAGATATTTCATAAAGATTTTTTTCTAGAGGTTCCGGGTTATGAGGGAATTCTCCATTAGGATCACAATATAACTCAACACATTCTACTCCAAGTTTTTCCAGTAATTTTGGAATTGCAATTCCTCCTGTTGAATTAACACCATCAACAACTACTTTAAAATTCGCATTTTTAATTGCCTCTTTGTCAACAAGATTCAATTTTAATACTTCCTCAATATGTTTACTTATATAATTCTTATTCTTTTTGTAAATACCCAGATCATCTACTTCAGCAAATTCAAAATCATCATTTTCAGCGATTTCTAAGATTTTTTCTCCTTCTATAGCATTTAAGAATTCTCCTTTTTCATTCAATAATTTAAGTGCATTCCATTGCTTTGGATTATGGGAAGCTGTAATGATTATTCCACCATCAGCGTTTTCAAGAGTAACTGCTACTTCCACAGTGGGTGTTGTTGATAAACCCAGATCTGTCACATCGATACCCAAACCGGTAAGCGTATTTGAAACAAGACTACTGATCATTTTTCCTGAAATACGAGCATCTCTCCCAACTATAACAGTTAATTTATTTTTGTTTTTATTGCAATCTAGTAACCATGTGCCATATGCTGCAGCAAATTTAACCGCATCAATGGGTGTTAAATTATTGTCAATCTTGCCTCCTATGGTACCTCTAATTCCTGAAATTGATTTTATTAATGTCATAACTTTATTTTAAAACACAAATATACTTTTATACTTGATAATGGACAATAAAAAAACCGCTCAAAATTCAACAGAATTTAAGCGGTTTAAACTATATACTAAAAAGGTTATTTCCCTTCTTTTCCTTCCATTTTCTTTTTTAATTCTGCAAGAACATCAAGATCTCCAAGTGTAGATTTTTCAGCAGAATCTGATTTCTTCTTTTGAGTTTTGATATTTTTCATTTCCTGAGCTTTATGAACAGCTGAATGAGAAACAACTAATCTACGGTATTCTTTATTAAATTCTAAAACTTTGAATTCAGTAGTTTCACCTTTAGTTATCTTAGACTTATCTTCTTTATCCATATGACGACCAGGAACAAATGCTTCAACACCACCTTCAAAAGTAATAATGGCACCTTTATCATTTATTTCTTTTACCGTTCCATTGTGGATAGAGTCAATAGTATAAGTTTCCTCATGCTTATCCCAAGGATTTTCTGTTGTCTGTTTGTGACCTAAATTTAATTTCCGTCCTTCAACATCTAATTCAAGAACTTCCACTTCTAATTTATCACCAACTTTTACAAAATCTGAAGGGTGTTTGATCTTCTTTGTCCAAGAAAGGTCAGAAATATAAACCAAACCATCAATACCTTCTTCCAATTCAACAAATACACCAAAGTTAGTATAATTTCTAACCGTACCTGTGTGTTTAGAACCTACAGGATATTTAGTGGTAATATCTGTCCAAGGATCTGGCTGTAATTGTTTGATACCTAAAGACATTTTTCTTTCTTCTCTGTCTAAAGTTAAGATCACAGCTTCAACAATATCACCAACTTTTACAAAATCTTGTGCAGAACGTAAATGAGTTGACCAAGACATTTCTGATACATGAATCAAACCTTCAACACCTACACTAACTTCAATAAACGCCCCATAATCAGCAATGATAGCGACTTTTCCTTTTACTTTATCTCCAATTTTTAAATTCTCATCTAAAGCTTCCCATGGATGTTTGCTTAATTGTTTTAACCCTAATTGAATTCTTGTTTTCTCATCATCAAAGTCTAAGATCACAACATTCAATTTCTGATCTAATTCAACAATTTCACTTGGGTGATTAATTCTACTCCAAGAAAGATCTGTAATATGAACTAATCCGTCAACTCCTCCAAGGTCAACAAATACACCATAAGAAGTAATGTTTTTCACAACACCTTCTAATACTTGTCCTTTTTCTAATTGACCGATGATTTCTTTTTTCTGCTCAGCAAGATCTGCTTCGATCAATGCTTTATGAGAAACTACAATATTCTTAAATTCGTGGTTGATCTTAACAACTTTGAATTCCATATTTTTATCAACAAATTGATCGTAATCTCTAATTGGTTTCACATCAATTTGAGAACCTGGTAAGAATGCTTCAATACCAAATACATCAACGATCATACCTCCTTTAGTTCTACATTTCACATAACCGGTAACTATTTCCTGAGTTTCGTGTGCTTTGTTCACTCTCTCCCAAGCTCTTATTACTCTTGCTTTTCTGTGAGATAAAACCAACTGACCTGTATTGTCTTCTAACTTGTCAACTTTTACTTCAACAACATCACCAACTTTTAAATGTGGATTGTATCTAAACTCATTCAATGAAATAACACCTTCTGATTTTGAGTTGATATCAATAATGGCTTCTCTGTCAGTTAATCTAATAACAGTTCCGTCAATTACTTGACGTTCTTCAACAAAACCTACAGTATTTTCTAAAGCTTTGTCAAATTCAGCTAATTTTGTTTCATCAACTGCTTCAATACCTTCTTCATATTTGTTCCAGTCAAAATCTTTTAGAAATTCTTCCGGGCTCACTTCTACTTCTACCAGCTCTTCCTCAACAGTTTCTTCTACTTTTTCAGTAACTTCCTTTATTGGAGCTTCAGTTTTCTTTTCTACTTTTTTTACTTCTTCCTTTACTTCAGCAACTTCTTTTACCTCTTTCTTAGGATCTTCTTCCTTTTTTTCTTCCACTACATCATAAGCAGCTTCTTTTCCTAATTCTTTTACTAATAAATAATAAAATATAGCTCTATATTTATTTTTATTAGAAGTTCCCATTTTCTCGCAAACAGTTTGAATTGCTGCATCTAAATTTTCACCTTCTTCAAGGCCTAATTTTTTGATAAGGAAATTTTTTCTAACAGTTTCCAATTCTTCTTTTTGAGAACATGAAACCAATTCAGCATCTTCTTTGTAAATGGATGGCCCAAGACCTTTTGTTACCAATTTAAATAAATCTGCTTCAATTTCTACACCTAATTTTTTAGCTTCTTCAGTGTATAACTCTATTTTTTCTTGTAATTTAGACATATGTCCATTAGTTTGTATCTTATTGTTTTTCAGATATTTAAACGATTAAAAACAATTAAGAGATATTATTATTTTTAATTTTATTCCTTATGATTATCTGAAATCGCTCAAAAGGCCTGCAAATTTACAAAATATATATGGTTTTACCAACAGGTAATTTTAAATAGGATATTCCTTATAAATCAAGGTGATATAATACAATTTTAGAAAAGCGATCTGATGATTTGTTCTTCTGTAATTCCTTCAGCCTCAGCTTTGTAATTTTTAACAATTCTATGACGCAAAATTCCCTGCGCTACAGCTTGAATATCTTCAATATCAGGAGAATATTTACCATGTATAGCTGCATAGGCCTTGGCAGCTAAAACTAAATTTTGAGATGCTCTTGGCCCTGCACCCCAATCCATATAATTCTTTATAATTTCTGGTGCATTTTTAGCTACTGGTCTGGTTTTAGAAGCCAGATTGACTGCATATTCCACAACATTGTCTGCAATTGGAATTCTACGTATAAGATGCTGATATTCTAATATTTGCTGCGAGCTTAAAACAGGATCAATCTTTACAGGAATATCATTTGTTGTAATTTTGGCAACCATTACTTCTTCTTTAAAAGTTGGATAATCCAGATAAATGGAAA
This sequence comes from Flavobacteriaceae bacterium, assembly GCA_030590765.1. GTDB lineage: Bacteria > Bacteroidota > Bacteroidia > Flavobacteriales > Flavobacteriaceae > Lutimonas. The sequence continues at coordinate 6,266 of JAUVCP010000049.1, forward strand.
ACATAAAACGGTCGAGCTGTGCCTCCGGTAAGGGATATGTCCCTTCCTGTTCAATAGGATTTTGAGTAGCTAACACAAAAAAAGGAAGATCTAATTTAAAATTGTGACCAGCAACGGTTACAGTTTTTTCCTGCATGGCCTCTAACAATGCTGCCTGTGTTTTGGGTGGAGTTCTGTTGATCTCATCGGCCAGAATAATATTTGAAAAAATTGGCCCTTTGATAAACTTAAATTTTCGGTTTTCATCTAAGATCTCACTTCCTAAAATATCCGAAGGCATCAAGTCTGGTGTAAATTGAATACGTTTAAAATCTAATCCCAAAGCACTTGAAACAGTACTAACCAATAGTGTTTTAGCAAGTCCGGGGACACCAATTAACAAGGAATGACCTCCGCAAAGCAAAGAAAGTATTACATGATTTACTGCATCATTTTGCCCAATTATAACTTTTGAAATTTCTTTCTTTAATAGCTGAACATGATCAACCAGATCATTTATTTTTGTTACATCGGACATTAATCGGGTTATTTTTTAAACCAGTTACTCTTAAATTTACAATTTTCATAAGCATCGTTAATTTCAATATAGGTATCTGTTATATTTTTATTTGACCATTTTTCAATTAATTCTGTTTTTTTCTTTTGTAAAGCAAGCTCCTGTATCTTCACATAATCTTTTGAAAGATCAGCTGTATGTGTTTCGGTTTTACTTTTTAATAATAAAAACTTATACATTTTTTCTCCTTGTCTGGATTCTTCATAAAACACATCACTTATTTCACCTGCTTTCAAATTGCTAACTCTTGAATATAGATCGGGATCCATATGGGTAAGATCAAAATTTGTATCACCTGATGCGGCATTCATTAATACACCTTTACTCAATCTTGTTGCCTTATCTTCCGAATATCTTATAACCGCATCTTCAAAAATAATTTTATGTTTTAATATATCTTCTCTGTATTTTGCCAAAGAATCTTTAATTTTTTCGTTGGCATCATCATCTGCTTTTGGTTGTATTAAAATATGATAAACATCTCTTTGTTTCCCTTTTATTTTATCAACCATCAATATATGATACCCAAAATCTGATTTAAAAGGTTCAGAGATCTCGCCCTCTTCTAAACTAAAGGCAGCTTCTTTGAATTCTTTAACAAAAGGACTATTTCTGTCAATGGTATAAAAACCACTATTTTGAGTTACACCCGGATCATCAGAATATAAAATAGCTTTCATTTTAAAGTTGCCCCCTTCTTCAACCTCTTTTTTTATCTCATTTAACCTATCAACAACTTTTTTTATTGCCTCACCTGAAGGTTTTATTTTTAATATTATTTGAGAAAGTTCTATCTCAGCACCAATCTCGGGTAGGTTATTCTCTACTTTTAAACTATTGAAATACCTTTTAACCTCTTCGGGAGTTATATCAACATCTGCAGTAATTTTCTCTTGCATTTTTTGAATTAGAAGAGCTTCTTTTTCAACTCTGTATAATTCATCTTTTAATTCTTTAACATTATCAAAACCATACAATTCAAGCATTTTTTCAACCGAGCCCAATTGCTGGGTAAAATAATCTGTTTTTCTTTGCACTTGTTGTCCAATTTCAGCATCACTCACCAAAACACTGTCAATAACAGCATGGTGTGCTAATAACTTTCTATTCATTATTTGTTCCAACATTTCACAATCAGAAATCTCTATTTTCCCTCCACTCTGTTGTATCAATTCCTGCTTAAAGGCATCAATTTCAGAATCGAGTACAATATTCTTTCCTACAACCGTAGCAACACCATCGACCTTTACCTTCTTTTGAGCAACTATCTGTACACTAAAAATTAGAAGTGTAACTATAAATATTTTTTTAATCATTTTAATATTGTTCAAATTGTTTATTACTAATAGCATCATTAACCAGCGTTTGTTCAATTTTTTTTATAAGATCTAATTTTCTTTTATGCAAGATCATCTGTTTAATTGTAGGCACGACATAACTCTTTGGAGCAATGTCATTTCTGTACAAAATATTTTTTACAGCGAGCAAATATACTCCTAATGAATCTTCTTTTTGAATAAATTGATTCTTTTTTAATTTATCTACTTCATTCAGTATAGGAAGTTTACGTTCCACTTGTTTAAAACTAACCCAAATACTATCATTAAAATTATAAGAATTAAACTCTAATTCTCTGTCAACCAATTCGTCAATATCTTCATTTACATCAGATTTAAACAGTTTTATTATTTCGTCTCTATCAATTAAATTCTTGTTGAAATGAATGTATTTTAACTGAATTAATTTTTCATTAAGTTTATATATATCCTTATTTTGTTCATAATAGTTTTCAATATCTTTATCTTGAATCATTGTATCTAATTCCTGCTGTAAAACCGCCTGTTTATATTTATCAATAAACAACTCCTTTTCATAGGTTTTTACCAAATTTTTGATCTCATTATTTTTATCATCAATATTGATTTTTGCTTTTATTAGTAACAATTGTTCTGTTGCCCAGTTTTTAATAAGGTTACTTCTGTATAAGATACTATCTGTCTTATTTAAATTGGATGGAATTCTATTAGCAATATCCTCTTCAAGTAAATACTTGTTGCCAATCCTGGCAACAGCATTCTCAACTTTTTCCTCTCTCTTACAAGAAAAAATCAGTAGAATTATCGCTAATATTATTAAATGTTTTTTCAATGTTTGAATAATTTAATTTGTTACAATGATTTAAATTGACGTTTTAATTTTTTAAGATTCTTTCTATTCATTTTCACCTTATATTTCGTTCTAAGATCAATGATCCACTTCTCTTCCAATTCCTTTTGATAATCATTTATTACTTCTCCGCGGGTTTCTTCAAGAGTTTTATTTACAGGTTCTATTATTTTATTAACATCTATAATTACATATTGATTTTTTTCAGGATTATAGATCTCAGAAACTCCTTTGGTAATTCTATAGTTTTTTGGAAATTTTGAACTACCCTCCTCCAGTGTTCCGCTGGTAAACAAAACATGAATAGTTGCTCCTTCATTAACCGTTTTTTTAATGCTATCGGTAGTTTTATTTTCTTCTAAATAATTTTTAACCAGTTCTGCTTTTTCAGATCTGGTACAGCTTGCAATTCTTAGTTCTGCCCTTTTTTTCCACACATAATCATCTTTATGCATATTGAAATACTGTGTTAATCCAACAGAATCTTTCTCAGATTTCTCCCATATGTTTTTTTGAAGGAGATCAAATAGTAACAAACCATCTTTATATTCCTGATAAATTACTGAAAATTCATTATTTGTTTCTTCTAAGTGATCTTTATAATAATTAATGATACTTTCGTTTTTATAATTGTTATAGATTTGATCAGTAGTTTTATTTTTTTCATTCTTATAATAATTGTAGAAATCTTTTGCCAAATAGTTTTCTTCATTGATACTAAATAAGGTGGCATTTGAATTCATTTCTTCCTTATCCTCTACATAAAAAGCGGACAATGCTAAAATATCTTCTTTAATAGTATAGTTTTTTGCTATTTTTCTGGCAAGATCCTTATCCAATAATTTTGATCGGTTACCACTTTTGATCTTGCTCTCCAAATAAGTTTGAAGATTTTCAAAGCTTTCAATAGGATATTTTTTGAGTAACTTTAAAATATGCCAGCCATATTTTGTTGGAAAAGGTTCTGAAAAATCACCTTTATTTTTCAAACCAAAAGCTGTGTCATCAAAAGATTTGAT
>JAUVCP010000302.1 GCA_030590765.1 Flavobacteriaceae bacterium
ATAACAACAAATTAGACAGATCTCATTTAAAGTATTTTGAAAATCTTTACGGCCGATTAAATGAAGTTCTGCCAAAAGAGAAACCATCATTATTACACGGTGATATTTGGAGTGGCAATTTAATGAAAGGAAAAAATCAAACACCTGTATTTATTGATCCCGCTGTTTATTTTGGGCATCGTGAAATGGATATTGCCATGACTCAACTATTTGGTGGCTTTGATAATTCATACTTAGGCCATTACAATGAAATCTTTCCTATGGAAAATGGCTGGGAAAAAAGAATAAAAATTTATAATTTGTATCCAAACCTTGTTCATCTGATCCTATTTGGAAGGAGTTATTTAGGTGGAATTGAAAGGGTGATTAGGCAGTTTTAAGTCAGAAGTTGAAAACCTTCTTAGGGCTTCCAACTACTACCTTCTAACTCTATTTTACTTCTTTAACCGATTAGGTCTTGGTTCCAGATCTGTTAGTTCAGCTATTTTTACAGGGTGACCACTTTCTATACTTTTTCTTGCTGCAACTCCAATAAGGATAGACATAGCACCATCTCTTACACCTGCTGCCCTCTCATATGGGTCTTTGGCGCCAGGGTTTTTAAAAACTTTATCATGAAGTCTTGAATCTCCTCCTCCATGGCCTCCACGTGTGTAAGCTACTTGTTCTGTTTTATAATCTTTCCACAATTTATGTACAATGATTGGTTTGTATTCTTCCACTTCAATTCCTCCTTGTTTCATTTCCAGTTCGTGTAATTCTTCCTGACTTAATTTTTCCTGTTTATTGTAAGGTATATCCAACCAGGCTTCAATTCTTCCTTTTTGACCATTAAAAGCGACTCTCCATCCTTCAAATGGAGAATAAGTGGTTAGAGAATAATTTACAACCACTTCATTCTGATATTTTATTTGAGCAGACATTTTATCGTATATATTGATCTCTTTCCTGAAAAGGCAATTATCTCTTATATAGCCATCATATTTCTCATTATTTACATATAGATCCATATCTCTTTTACTTTTGGTTATATCCCAATAGTATTCACAAGATTTTGTGTGCTGACAGTCCCGGCAATTATTTCCCCGAAAGGAACCTGCACTTCCATAATGTTCCAAAGCTCCATATGCGAATACTTCCTTAGGATCAGAATCTATCCACCAGTTTAATAGATCGAAATGATGAGTGGCCTTGTGCACCCATAAAGAACCTCCTGTTTGTCTTAAACCATGCCATCTTCTAAAATAGGAAGCACCATGATGTGTGTTTAAATACCAGTGAAAATCAATAGATGTGATCTCACCAATAGCATTATTCATCAATAATTCCTTAACTTTAGTAGCATACGGTGACCATCGATAATTAAATCCAACAATCAAATTCTTTTTATTTCTTCTCTCTGCATCCAATATTTGCTGGCATTTATCTTCATCTGTAGTCAAAGGCTTTTCCGTTAAAACATCACATCCCAAATCAAGACCTTTCACAATGTATTTATGATGGGTGGAATCCGTAGTGGTGACAATTACAAGATCTGGAGAATTCTCTGTAATCATTTTATCAAAATCGGTATAAGTTTCACAATTCACCTTCATATACTTTTTTGCATAAGAAAGTCGGCCGGGATTGATATCACAAATTCCAACAAATTCTAAAATATCTGAATAAGATTCTACAAGTCTTCTTCCCCAAAAGGAGGTACCACGAACACCTGTACCAACAAGTACTACTTTTAATTTTTTCTTGCCAAGTCCGAAACTTAATGTGGAGGCATTCAAAGTTGTGCCAATAGCGAGCATAGATACGGAAGTAATAAATGACCTTCTGGAATAATTAGATTTCATATAAAATATATTTTTTTATGGATGATGAAAAGATATTCATCCAAATTTAACAATTGAAAACCAATAAACAAAGCAATTTCATAAGGGAAGTAAAGAATTTGATTTGTCATTTAACTAAATCAACAAATCAAATTGAAATCAGGAATTTAAAAGTAAAAAAAAATGAAATCTCTTTTAGTCTTCAATAAACAAAGATCTCAATTCGGTAGCATCAGAAGGGTTCATTTTTTTTGACAGAACAAGACTCAATTGCTTTCTGCGTAAAGCACCATTAAAACGCTCTTTTTCAAGGTCGGTTTCTGGTGTTAATTCCGGAACTTTTACTGGGGTTCCCATATCATTAACGGCTACAAAAGTATAGATTCCTTCATTTACTTTTGATCGTTCACCAGATTCTCTGTCTTCGATCCATACATCTACAAAAATTTCCATCGACGATCTAAATGCTCTTGAAACCTTGGCTTCAATAGTTAAAACACTTCCAACAGGAACAGCTTTTGTAAAAGCTACATGATTCACAGTAGCGGTAACAACAATTCTTTTACAATGCCTCCTGGCAGCAATACTTGAAGCTCTGTCCATTCTGGCTAATAATTCACCACCAAAAAGATTATCCAATGGGTTGGTTTCTCCGGGTAATACAAGGTCGGTCAATATAGTTAAAGACTCTTTAGGAGTTTTTGCATTCATAAGTAAAGTTGATTGTTATTGAATTGATTAAAACTTTTGAACCAGTAACCAGGCTTTCTCGTCTTTCATACGCTTGATACTGTTCAGGCTGTTGATTGCATCTCTTTCAGAATCATAGCTGTCAAATGAAACTATTGTCAGACCCCATTTATTAATACCTAAAATTCGGGCATGATAACCTTCGGCTTTTAACTGGGTTAATTTCTTTTCAGCATTTTCAGGAAAACGAAATGCCCCGGCAATTACATGAAAACTCTTATTATCTACGGTATTTACTTCCAAATTTAACGTTGGAAGAGGCTTACTGATAACAAAAATTGCATTTTCTATTTTTTGATCAATCCTCTTTTGTTGTTCCTTTGCTACAACAATTTGTTGCTTGTTTTGATGATCTTTATACAATTTACCTCCTATACCAATAGCAGATAGTCCCAAAACAAAGATTGCTGCGTATTTTAAATAATTTGGTGCTTTTCTGCGTTCAGGAGTAATTAAAATAGGAGTCTTTTCCTCTAGTTTTTCAACCTCTTTTTTATAGACTTCTCTTTTGATTTCAGGAATTACCACATTTGTCAAACCAAATGAAGAAGTGAGGTAATTTAATTTTTTCTGTGGCTGAAAATGCAATTTGTTCTGAACCAAAGAAAAAGATCCAATTGATTCTATATATAGATCTTGTGCTTTAATTTTTTCCAACCATGCATCAATCTCAAACTGAATAAAATTTAAAGCCGATTCATACGGGATTTTATCCACGGAAGCAATATAATTAGCCAACAAACCATCATTATTTGTTAAATGACTATTAAAAGTGATTTGTTTATAAGGTGGATGTAAAGTATTGTTGATCTTATCAATTCTAGCCGATTTATTATTGGTCACAAAACCTCCAAATTCAGGAACAATAACACACTCGTAACGATAGAGTAGATCACTTATGTAATTCGCTAATTTCAATAGATCAGGGAGCTTTAATTTACATTAACAAATCTAAAAAAAAACCAAGAGGTTTTACAAAAAGTGTTTGGTTTTTATTAACAAATGTTTTGTATATTGAATTTCATAGTTTTAAGTTACAATCCTTATGAAAAGTGAGCATATTTTATATTATTTAGCCCTGCAGTCTGTTGAAGGAATTGGTGATATTAATGCTAAAAAACTGATTGTAAAGTGTGGAAGTGCGGAAGCTGTTTTTAAAGAAAA
>JAUVCP010000300.1 GCA_030590765.1 Flavobacteriaceae bacterium
TTTGGTGAGCGAATCTTTGATAGGCTTGTTATTGCCAGCATCACAGGATTATGACTAAATACGGATATACAATTATTAAATAATGAAACTTATAAAATCTTTTGTAAAATCTTTTCTGTAATAGTATAAGTTGGTTTTACACCAGTGGTTCCGAGAGCACCTGAAGCAAGTGTACTTCCTGTTTCTAAAGGATTATCAGACGCATAATAAGCATATCTCACTTTTACATTTTTACTAATATTCCCCCTGATTTTTGATGCTGCCTGAATTGCTTTTTGATAATGAGCTCCTTCCATTTCTAAACCTATAACTTTCCAAGTGGAGAATTTAAAGAATTCCAGCAGGTCTTTGTTTTGCAGTGAAGTACCTAGTACAGAGACCATTGTTCCTTTAAACACACCCAAATCAATATCTTTAAAATCATCTTTCTTTAAGTCATTTTTAAAAGGGTAATTGTCTGCAGTACCTTCAAAAACATGTGCATTTGGTATCATTATATCACCTTTTCTACCTTGTAAGATACCAGCTTTTCCCATGATGGAAACAGAAGAAATATTAAAGTAAATATTTCCTCCATCATCTGTATCTAAAGGTTTTAGCAATTCATCCATAGTTTCATATGCCTGTTCTCCAAAAGCATAGTCCATTACTATAATAACCGGATTTTCTTCACTTTCAGAAGGAGAATAAATTGTTTTGTCAAAGTCTATCTTACTTGTATCGATAATTTGGACATTGATATTGGTACCTGAATTATCTCTTAAATAAACAAGTCCATTTTTTGAAGCAGTACTCTTAACAATTTTTCTTAATTTATCATTTTCTTCCTTACTCATTAATTCGTACAAAGCCAACCCCTGATGATTTTGACTTTCTTTAGGAAGTGAATAAGCTGCGTAAAGTGAATTCATTACACTATGCATATTTGCACTTATGATATGTATATTTCGTTTGTGTAATCCACATTCAACTAATTTTTCTTTGATATTTGTTGCCAATAGATCACCGTAAATATGGTGACCTATTCTTTCTCTTAAAATTGAGCTAAAAGTAATTTCGTGTTTTTGATCAGAAATAATTTCGTTGATCGCAAGTTTGCCCATCCAGTAAATTATTTCAAAAAACCGGTTTGGAATTTTTGTAGTTGCAAATTGTTTAAATGCAACCTGAATTTCACTAAAAGGCCTTCCTAAAATGTTACTTAAATAAGAGAATAATACTTCTTTTTCTTTATGATCTAGTTTTTTATTTTGTAATACGGTATTTTCTAAATGAGTCCATTCTCTAATTACCTTACCATCATCATTTAATAAAACTTTACCAGCAATTTTATGCGATTCAATATATAGAAAAGTTAGGTGTGTTAAAACATCATAAACATCAGACCTACCTCTTGTGATCTCAATATTCATTTGATTTTTATCAATTCGATAGCAATTCCTCCTTCGTTTTACAGGAATAATGGACTTAAAATGTGAATTTGTAAAACCTTCGTCTGCCGTTAAATTAATAAATTTACATTCCGTAATACCTTCCGGTAAACGATCAATGATATATAAAAGTCCGTCTAATTCAGCTTTATCACCTGCTATAGAACCATAGATTTCAGGCTGTAAGGTCAAAAGAGCTTCCCGTAAGGTTTTACCTGAAACGCCCATTGGTTTATAAAAACCACGGTTAAACAAATGGCGCATGGTAATGTAAATTCTTTCAATAGCATTAGATGATTCCTGAGATTTTGATTGTTTGATATCAGTCATTTTTAAGTATCTGGTTATAGTTTTCTTCGTTGTTTAATACTTTGATGGCTTCATTAATTGATTTATTAAAGGCAATATGATTTTGGTATTCTCCTTTTTTAAAATAATACCTATTAAGAATCTCATCAGTGATATGCTCTATTATTTCTTCTTTATTTTTATTGAGAGCTTCTATTTTTTGAGCTTCAAGTTGAACAGTTAAATTTTGAAAAGTGGTTTGAATTGAATTTGACAGATTTTCAATTTTTGCAGTTTTAAATGCAGAGTCAAATTTCTTTTCACTTAATGTTTTAAAGTTTGTTTTGTTTTGACTTATAAAATTTAAGAAATCCTGATAATCAGCATCACTAAAAATATATTTTTCGGGTTGTGCAATGGTTTGATGCTTGAAATAATAATTGGAAGCATAATTAAAAATTGCATTTGATTTGTAAAGAGCTTTGGTAACATCAGTTCTTTCTGATTTATCAATTTTAATGTCAGGGGCAATACCTCCTCCGTCATAAACTGTTCTTCCATTTTTTGTTTTGAAGGCATTTCTTTTTTTATCAGAGAATTTTGGAATTGTATTTCCATTTTTATTGGTGTAATCTAGCTCCTGAATATTTCTTCCGCTTGGAGTGTAATATTTTGATATGGTTAATTTTAATTTGGTTCCATAGGTTAAATTTCTATAACGTTGCACCAACCCTTTTCCAAATGATCTTGTGCCTAAAATTACTGCTCTGTCTAGATCTTGTAAAGATCCTGCAACAATTTCTGCTGCAGAGGCAGAGTTACCATCGATCAAAACTACAATTGGAATTCCAAGATCCATAGGTTCATTTTTTGTTCTATAGGTTTCACTCCATTTTTTAACTTTTGCCACAGTTTTAACAACTACCTCATTTTTTGGAACAAATAAATTAGTAGTATTGATAGCTTCATTTAATAATCCTCCCGGATTTCCTCTCAGATCTAAAATTAACTTGTTCATACCACTTGATTTCAATTCGACAAATGCTTCTTTTATAGAAGAAGTTGCTTTATCATTAAATCGATCCAAAGCGATATAGCCAATAGCGTTATCCATCAATTGATAATGAGGCACCGGATTTACCGTAATTTTTTCTCTTTTCACACTAAAATTTAACAGTTTTCCCTGTCGTTTTATGATGAGGTCAACATTTGTATTTGGGCTTCCTTTTAAAAGGGTGGAAACTTGTTTTCCGTTATAATCTTCAACAAGAATATTGTCAATTTTAATAATTTGATCACCAACTTTTATTCCTGCTTTATCAGCAGAATAACCATTAAACAACTCAATGATGATCAATTTCCCATCATAATAATTTGATTGAGCACCAATACCGCTATATTCACCTGAAGAGTTGATCTTTACATCTTCTACTCCTTGTTCATCGTAGAATTTAGTATAAGGATCCAAATCATTTAACATGTTTTTAATGGCAGTATCCGTTAATTTCGCAGGGTTTATTTCGTCAATATAATACATGTTGATCTCTTTGAACATAGTAGTATAGATCTCCATTTGCTTTGCCACTTCAAAATAATCCGTTCTAAATGCAAATAGTACAGACCCTACTAAAATAGATAGAAGAATTAATATGCCTTTTTTTAATTTTGTCATCGTTTATTTATTTATGAGAATAAATTTTTGAAGAAGTAATTTCATTTTGTCTTCCAATACATGATAATCAAACTCCATTTTACCTAGATATATAAACATAAATATATGTTTTTTAGTATTTTCTGATTCAGAAATCACATATTTATTTTTTCGATAAACTTCTCTTAGCAATCTTTTAATTTTGTTGCGATCTACAGCATTTTTAAAGTTTCGCTTTGAAACTGTAACTCCGGCCTGAATTTTATAGGGTGATTCATGTTCTATTTCTAAAGAGATCAACTTAATAGGAAACTCTGTAAGTGATTTACCCTGAGCAAATAATTTTTCAATTAGTTTACTTTTTTTAAGTTTTTCTTGCTTTTTAAACGTTTGCTGCATTGATGCAAAAGTAAATGATTTGAT